>CBDVAK010000203.1:0-6511 GCA_965371945.1 uncultured Candidatus Competibacteraceae bacterium | reverse complement strand
AGCTTCGCAATGGCCTGATTCTGGAAACTCTCACGCTGCATGACGTGGCACCAGTAACAGGAAAAATAACCGATGCTCAAATAAATCAGTCGATTGTCACGTTGCGCCTGTTGCAATGCCGGCGGCCCCCAGATACGCCAGTCCACCGGGTCGTTACCGTGCATCGCAACATAGGGGGACGGGTGTCCGCCACTGTGGTTGCCGGTTACCCCCTGAGCCTGCCAGACGCCACCCAACAGGCAGACCAGCAGCAGTATCCTGTAGCCGGACGCCCGAAAATTGCTCGCCACAATGCTCATATGCTCCGCATCACAATACACACTACCTACGGCGTGCCGACATTACGTTGGAAATCTGGGTGAGCTTGTCCAGCACTCTGGAGAGGTCCGAAATCTGTTCCACTTCCACGGTGATATCGGTGCGCACAGTGGCGTCTTCGCCATCGGTCGTGGTGTTCAACGCCAACACGTTGACCCCCTCCTTGGCCAGTACCGCGGTAACATCGCGCAACAGACCGGGCCGGTCGAGGGCGTTGAAGCAGATGTCGACCGGGTAGGTTCGAGAAGTCGGGCCGCCCCAGCTCACCTCAATGGCGCGCTGCGGATGCCGGGTGGACAGATTGAGTGCGTTCTTGCAGTCCGCACGGTGTATGGTGACACCGCGCCCCTGGGTGATGTAGCCGAGGATGGGCTCAGGCGGTACCGGGTGGCAGCATCGCGCCATCACCGTGAGCAAACGACCCACACCGCTCACCTGTACGTCACCCCCGCTAGTGGGCAATGATTCGCGCCCGACCCGTGCAGCCGGCACCGGGTGCCTGTCTTGCAGGGGTGCCTGACTTTGCAGCGCGCCCAGCAACTGCGCCAGAGTGATATCACCAAATCCGATCGCCGCATACAGTTGTTGGACACTCCCGGTATCCAGCTTGTTCACGGCCTGCTTGAGATCGACGTTGCGAAAACCCAGCCTGGACAGTTCACGATCCACCGATGTCTTGCCGGCTACGATATTGTTTTCGCGGTCTTCATTTCTGAACCAGTGACGCACCTTGCCGCGGGCGCGGGCGCTCTTCAGATAGCCCAGATTCGGGTTCAGCCAATCGCGACTGGGCCCTCCCTGTCCCGCGGTCAATATCTCCACGCGGTCACCACTCTTCAGCGCCTGGGTGAGCGGCACGATGCGCCCTCCGATCTTGGCACCGCGGCAACGATGACCCAAGTCACTGTGCAGCTTGTAGGCAAAATCCAGCGCGGTGGCGCCGCTGGGGAGATCCATCACGTCCCCATCAGGGGTCAGCGCATAAACGCGATCCTCGATCGCCTCGGAACGGAACCGGTCGAGCAGATCGGCATCCGTGCCGTCACCCGACTCCAGCAGCTGGCGCATCCAGGCCACCCGGGCGTCCAGACCTGAAACTTTCTCACCGACCCCTTCCTTGTAGCGCCAGTGTGCAGCCACGCCCAGTTCGGCCGCCTCATGCATGGCCACAGTGCGGATCTGGATTTCCACTACCCGCCCGGCGGGCCCAGCCACGGCGGTGTGCAGCGATTGATAGCCGTTGCGTTTGGGGCTGGCGATATAGTCATCGAACTCCTGGGCGATCGGAGTCCAGGCAGCATGCACCAGGCCCAGCGCCGCATAGCACTCAGGCACGCCGTCCACCACGATGCGGATCGCCAGGACATCGTACAGTTGATCCAGCCGCAACTGCTTACGTTGCATCTTTTTCCAGATGCTGTAGAGGTGCTTGGCGCGCCCGTATACTTCCCCGGAAATGCCGTGGGCGGTGAGTTCGGTTCGCACCCGGGTGACCAGTTGCTCAACGTAACGCTCACGGTCCGCGCGGCGTTCCGCCAGTTCCCGAGCCAGAGTCCGATAACGCTCGGGTTGCAGGTGGCGCAGCGCCAGGTCTTCCAGCTCCCACTTGAGCTGACCCACGCCGAGGCGGTTGGCAAGCGGTGCAAAGATATCCAGCGTTTCACGCGCCAGACGTTGGCGCTCGATGACGTCGCGGGCGTCCAGACGCCGCATTTCGTAGAGACGCTCACTCAACAGCACCAGGATGACGCGTACATCGCGTACCACCGAGAGCAGCAGCTTGCGCAGGCCATCCAGTTGTCGATCCGGCGGAATGCGCCCGCCCCGACCGCCCCGACCGCCCAGATCCCCCATTTCCTTGAGTTTGTAGACATCACTCACCAACATGGCGATACGCTCACCATGCCAGGTCGCCAGATCGTCCTGGCTGAACGCCCCCGATTCCAGAGCGACGCACAACAAGGGGACGGCGACCACTTCCGCATCCATCCCCAGGCTGTCGAGCGTACCAGCCACTGCCAGTGCCTTGTCCAGGCTCTGGCCCCGAACGCCAGTATTTACGGTGGCCCGTTGCCAGGCCCGGGCCAGCACTGCCGCATCCGTCCCGGGATACGACCCGGACAGTGCTGCCAGCCAGGCCTCGAAATCGGTCGCGGTACCAGCCGTGGCAATCGTGTTGATCACTACGATGTCCGCCCGCCACTACCACCGGGTATCCCAGCGTCGGGAGTTCTCACTGCTGCCAAATGGCCGTCGCGAATGATATTCATTCTGGTTAGGGAAGCCCTGGTTGACGCAAGACGCCCGCGGCGCACTGTACCATTTCCTGTTCGTGGCGCCGACACAGTCGCCATTTCCATTGATGGATGGACGGATGCCCGCCAACCGGCGAAAGGGGACCCCCATCCGGCACCGTCAACGTCATGTGGCTTGAATCTACAGGCATCCCGGAAGATGATGGCGTATCATGGACGGTTGTCCGAACAGCGAACGGCAAGATTCGCAAGGCCGGTGGCCCTGCCGGTGAGAGCAGGAGCAGGTTCCGGTTTTCAGGGACCGAGATACAAGTTCCTCCGGCCAGCGGTGCCCACGCACCCAGGCCGGAGGCCCGACGAAATATTGAGGAGGTTTCAAGCATGGCGCACGTTGTGATTTTGGGTGCGGGCACTGGTGGCATGCCTGCGGCATATGAAATGCGTGAGGAGTTGGGTACCGAGCACAAGGTTACCGTCATCAACGCGGTCGACTATTTTCAGTTCGTCCCCTCCAACCCCTGGCTGGCTGTTGGGTGGCGCAAACGCAGCGACATCACCTTCGAGATCGAACCCTATCTGTCGCGCAAGGGGATAGACTTCATCCCCAGCCCGGTCACCCGGATCGATGCCGAGAACAACCGCATCGAGACCGAGGCAGGGGACAACATCGAGTACGATTACCTGATGATCTGCACCGGTCCCAAACTCGCTTTTGAGGAAGTCGAGGGCTCGGGACCCAACGGCGGGCACTCTCACTCGGTGTGCACCGTGGACCACGCCGAGCTGGCCTACCAGGAATACGAGAAGCTCTGCTCCGATCCGGGCCACGTGATCGTCGGCGCGATGCCGTTCGCAAGCTGTTTCGGGCCGGCGTACGAATACGCATTCATACTCGACACCGCTCTGCGCAGGTGCAAGGTTCGCAGCAAAGTGCCGATCACTTTTGTCACCAGCGAACCCTACATTGGACACCTCGGCCTTGGCGGGGTGGGCGATTCCAAGGGATTGATGGAATCCGAATGCCGCAGTCGCGACGTCAAATGGATCACCAATGCCCGCACCACCAAGCTGGAGGCCGGCAAAATGACGGTCGAGGAGCTCAATGAGGATGGTGAGGTCAAGAAAACCCATGAGCTGGAATTCAAGATGGCGATGATGTTGCCGGCGTTCAAGGGAGTCGATCCGGTCATGGCGGTGGAAGGCCTTTGCAACCCGCGTGGCTTCGTGATGATCGACGACAATCAGCGCAACCCCAAGTTCCCGAACATATACTCGGCCGGGGTGTGCGTGGCCATTCCACCGGTGGAAGTGACTCCGGTACCCACCGGGGCACCCAAAACCGGGTACATGATCGAGTCGATGGTCACCGCGGCGGTCAAGAACATCGCGGCGGAACTCAGCGGCAATCCAGTCGCCCATAAGGCGACCTGGAACGCCATCTGTCTGGCTGACATGGGAGACACCGGTGCGGCATTCGTCGCCCTGCCCCAGATTCCGCCCCGGAACGTCAACTGGTTCAAGAAAGGCAAGTGGGTGCACTATGCCAAGATCGGTTTTGAAAAATACTTTCTGCGCAAGATGAAGTCGGGCAAGTCCGAACCGTACTATGAGAAGTTCATGCTCAAGACCCTGGGCATCGAACGGCTCGAATAACGGGGCCAGTCTCCACCAGGGCGGGCCGGTGACGGCCCGCCCTTTTTTGTGTCCGCAGCGGGTGTACTTATGGAAACCCTTATCCACCGGCTCTTTGCAATGCAGCAATACGCTCTTCCAGCGGCGGATGTGACAAGAACAGACGTTTGATACCGCTGCCCAGGGACCCGTGGATTCCAAAAGCCGCCATTTCAGTCGGCAACTTCCCGGGTTGATGGATCTCGGCAAGACGTCGCAACGCCGCGATCATCTTCTGGCTACCGGCCAGAGACGCAGAACCCGCATCGGCACGAAACTCACGCTGACGACTGAACCACATGACGATCATCGACGCCAGGAATCCCAGTACCAATTCCGCAACCATGGTCGCTACATAAAAGCCGATGCCGACACCTCGCCGCTCACGCCCACCGCTGAGGGCCCGATCGACAGCAAACCCGATGATGCGGGCAAAAAACATCACGAAGGTATTCACCACACCCTGAATCAACGCCAGGGTCACCATATCGCCATTGGCCACATGGCTGATTTCATGAGCCAGCACGGCTTCGGCTTCATCCTGGTTCATGGCCCGCAGCAGGCCGGTGCTGACCGCCACCAGGGCACTGTTGCGTTTGGCGCCGGTCGCAAACGCATTGACATCATCCGATTCATAGATTGCCACGTCAGGCATCCCGATACCTGCCTGCTGCGCCTGACGCCGGACCGTTTCCAGCAGCCATCGCTCGGCGCCGTCGCGAGGTGTTTCGATCACCTGCGCCCGGGTTGAGCGCAACGCAATCCACTTCGACATGGCCAGGGAAATGAACGAGCCGCCCATGCCAAATACGGCGGTAAACATCAGCAGGGTTGGCAAATCGAGCCCAGACTCGGTCAGATAGCGATTGACCCCAAGAACGTTGACCACCACACCCAGCAACACCACGATCGCCAGGTTGGTACCCAGGAACAGCATCACACGTTTCATTGCATCATTCTCCTGGCCAAAGCGACATCTCAGCAGCGCAGCTGCTGTCCCTCTATTTTGGGCGCCGATTAGCCGAATTCAAGCTGTTGCTGCAGACGGGGGCATGTCTGGCTCCCAGGCCGGCGACACCAGCATCGCATCACCGTAACTGTAGAAACGGTAGTGTTGACCAATCGCGTGGCGATAGGCGTCCATCACCCGACGGTAGCCACCGAAAGCACAAACCAGCATCAGCAAACTGGAGCCCGACAGATGGAAATTGGTGAGCAGACGATCCACTGCCCGGAACCGATATCCCGGGTAGATGAACATCCGAGTGTCTCCCTCGAACGGCGCCAGCGCCCCACCCCTTGCCGCGGTCTCCAGACTGCGCACGCTGGTGGTGCCAACCGCGACCACCCGCCCGCCCTGTGCACGGGTTTGCAGCACGGCATCGACTACCCGCTGACTGACCGTCACCCGTTCGGCGTGCATGTGGTGTTGCTCCACGATACTGCTGCGTACCGGTTGAAAGGTTCCGGCGCCCACATGCAGGGTGACAAACTCGGTGCGCACACCGTGCGCCGCGAGCCGGGCCAGCATGGCCGGATCGAAATGCAGACCAGCCGTAGGCGCGGCTACGGCCCCGTCGCGGTTGGCATAGACGGTTTGATAGCGGTGCCTGTCCTCATCGTCATCACTACGTCGCAGATAGGGGGGTAACGGCACATGGCCGTGTTCCTCCAGCAACTGGGACACCGGCTGGCCAACGCTTTGCAGATGAAACAGTTCCCCATCACGACCCAGTACCGAGAACTCCGCGCCACCTTCAAGCAGCAACCTGGCACCCGCCCCGGGCGTCTTACTGGTGCGAACATGAGCCAGCACGGTGTGAGGCCCCGTCAGCCGCTCAACCAGAATTTCCACCCGGCCACCACTTTCCTTGTGGCCGAACAACCTCGCCGGCAGCACCCGGGTGTCATTGAACACCAGCAGATCTCCCGGAGCCAGAAACTGGGTCAGATCGGCAAAGTGCGCATCACGGCATCCGCCGTGATGCTCCTCGAGCAAAAGCAGGCGGCTGTCTGCGCGGTTCGGCAGCGGTCGCTGCGCAATCAGCGCCGGTGGCAAAACGAATTGAAAATCCCGTGTCAGCATGATGGCGCGGTGTTCATCGCTCATTTATCCCTGGGATGAGGTCAACGCAGTCCTTGCCGTCCAACACGAAATCCCTATACTGTGGGCGCCCCGCGCCGGGATGGCGGAATTGGTAGACGCAGCGGACTCAAAATCCGCCGCCCGAGAGGGTGTGGGAGTTCGAGTCTCCCTCCCGGCACCA
>CBDVAK010000202.1:0-6523 GCA_965371945.1 uncultured Candidatus Competibacteraceae bacterium | reverse complement strand
AGCGCCGGGGTATTTCCCCAGATACCGCGCTTCGGCTGGCTCGCTATTTCGACACTGATGCACAGAGCTGGATGAATCTGCAAACCAGTTACGATCTAAAGATAGCTATCAACGAACATGGGAGGGTCATCGAGCAGGAAGTATCCCGAGCGGCGAACGCATGAGGGTTTTGTCAAGTTGCCCGACGTAAAAAAAGAGTGTGCTCACAACCACTTTCTTGTTCAGCAGGCGCACGTCACCTGCTGCCACGAGTATAGGTCGAATTAACGCTCTTTTCCCCAGGTCCATCGAGTCTGCCCAGGTCATCAGGTAGTCGTCAACCGGCGCTCTGTTGGGGGCGAATACGCCGCTATAACGCGTCAGGTTGACCCGGGGCTTGGGCACCAGGGCGGGCGATGAAGTCCAGTGGCTCGAAGATTACGTAGGTCGTCCCATCGCGATACGGCGTCTTGAGCTGGTAGCGGTACGTGATCGAGTGGCCCAACAGCTGATCCATCGGCCCCGCTTCCACGGCCGCCCCGGCCAGATAGCTGCTCTCGGCATCGCGTTCCAGCAATCCCCGCCGTTCCAGGAAACGGCCGAGGCGCTGCGCGATGGTGTGGACCAGCTGCGAGTCTTGGTTAACCCAATCCGAGGGTGACTCATGTTCTTGTTGTCAATCAAACAAGGTGAGCCTGACTGGACCCAGGTGCCCTTCGGGGACCGGGACCTTATGTGGACTGGCCGGCGACGGCATCATCGACCAGCGTCTGCGCCTCAGCCAGGTCCAGGCGCTGCTCATAGAGTGCGCGACCCAGGATCGCACCGCCGATGCCGGCATCACGAACCGCCAGCAGGGCACGTATATCATCGAGGCTGCTGACACCGCCGGAAGCAATGACGGGCACGCTCAGCAGGCGTGCCAGAGCGGTGGTGGCCTGCACGTTGACCCCCTGCATCATGCCGTCCCGACCGATATCTGTGTAGACGATGGCGGCGACGCCTGCACGCTCCAAGCGCTTCGCCAATGCGGCCGGCTCCTGATCCGACTGTCGAGACCAGCCATCGACGGCGACTTTGCCGTCGCGGGCATCCAGACCCACGATGACCCGGCCCGGGTAGACGCCGCATAGTTCGGCGACCCAGTCCGGGTCCTGTACCGCGCGGGTACCGATGATGACGAAGCGCACGCCTGCATCCAGATAGGCCTCAACCGTCTCCAGGTTGCGAATCCCGCCGCCCACCTGTACCGGCAACCGTGGCCAGGCCGAAGTGATGGCGCGCACCACCCCTGCGTTGACCGGCTGCCCCGCGAATGCGCCGTCAAGATCCACCAGATGAAGACGGCGTGCACCTTCCCGCACCCAGCGCGCGGCCACCGCCAGTGGGTCGTCGGAAAACACCGTGGTGTCCTCCATGCGCCCCTGACGCAGCCGAACGCACTGGCCGTCCTTGAGGTCGATCGCAGGTATCAGCAACATGATTCAGTCAACACCGCTCAACCGGGTTGCCAGCCGACGAAGTTGGCCAATAACCTGAGCCCGTCCGCGGCACTCTTCTCCGGGTGAAACTGCACTGCGAACACATTCTCCTCCGCCACCGCGGACGCAAACTCCAGCCCGTATTCGGTGCTGCCGGCAATGCAGCCGTGGTCGGCCGGATCAAGATAGTAGCTGTGCACGAAATAGAACCAGGCATCCTGCCCGATGCCATTCCAAAGCGGGTGGCGGAGGTGCTGGTGGACGCGGTTCCACCCCATGTGCGGTATCTTCAACCGGTCGGCACCGGAGCCGTCGGTCAGCGTGGCCGGAAACCGCCGCACCTGGCCGGGAATCACGCCCAACCCTCTGACCCCGCCATCCTCCTCGCTGTAGTCCATCAATACCTGTGGCCCCAGACACATCCCGAAAAACGGGCGCTCGGCCGCACTGCGTCGCACCGCGTCGAGCATACCAAGCCGCTCCAGCTCCTGGCGGCAAACCCCGATCGCACCCTGACCGGGAAACACCACTCGCTCCGCGTCCAGCACCTGCCGCGGGTTCTGGGTGACAATCACGCGGGTTCTCCCCGCCACGTGCTCCAGGGCGCGGGCCACAGAGTGCAGGTTTCCCATACCGTAATCAACGATCGCGATACGGCTCATGATGCCCCGGTTACGGCCGCCCCGACCGCCTGCCAGGGCCACTCCGAGGTCACAGCGAACCCTTGGTGGAAGGCATCTGCCCGCCGCTGCGCGGATCGGCTTCGGCAGCCATCCGCAACGCCCGTCCAAAGGCCTTGAATATGGTCTCGGCCACGTGGTGCGCGTTACGACCACGCAAACAGTCGATGTGCAGGGTTATGCCGGCGTGGTTGACCAGTCCCTGGAAGAACTCGCGGAACAGATCGACGTCGAAGCCACCGACGCTGGCACGCGGAAAATCGACTTCCATGACCAGCCCCGGGCGCCCGGAGAAATCGATCACCACCCGCGCCAGGGCCTCGTCGAGCGGCACATAGGCGTGACCATAGCGGCGAATACCGCGACGATCCCCGATCGCGGCGGTCAGGGCCTGGCCGAGAGTGATACCGATATCCTCAACCAGATGATGGGCATCGATATGCAGATCGCCACGCGCCTCGATGACCAGATCGACCAGGCCATGGCGGGCAACCTGTTCGAGCATGTGCTCCAAAAACGCCACACCGGTGGCGAGCTGGCAGCAGCCATCTCCATCGAGATCGAGCGAGACATCCACCCGGGTTTCCAGGGTCTCCCTCACCACGCTGGCCTTGCGATGCTCCATGTCCGTGCCTACCGGTACAAAACCGCTGAGTTTATCATAGTAACCGTAGCCCTCATCGCGCATACTCCATCCGGCCTGCGCGCGCATTGATTTGGCTCAATAGTTCTGATGGAATGATCGTCGCAATCAGCATGGGGGGACTGCCACCAGGCAACGTCATGGACAAGACTGTCGACATCGGGCGGGTGCGGGCTGTCTGCGGGAATTGCAGCCTGCAGGAGCTTTGCCTGCCGATGGGAGTCGGTCAAAAGGATATGAACCTGCTGGAATCCATCGTTCGCACCAGTCGGCCCATTTCGCGGGGGCAGCATATCTTCCGGCTGGGTGACCGGTTTCACGACATTTACGCGATTCGCTCCGGCAGCGTGAAAACCTATACGATGACCCTGGACGGCGCCGAACAAATCACCGGCTTCCATCTTCCCGGTGAATTGATCGGTCTCGACGCAGTGGCCACCGGACATCACCCCTGCGCCGCCAAAGCGCTGGAAACCACCACGATCTGCAAACTTCCGTTTACCCAGCTCGAAGAGCTGGCGGCCCGCGTACCGGGACTTCAGCACCAGCTGCTGCGGCTGATGAGTCGCGAGATCATGGCGGACAGCATCCTGCTCACCCTGCTCGGCAAGAAGGCCGCCGACCAACGACTTGCCGCCCTGCTACACAGCCTTTCGCTGCGTTTTCAAACACGGGGATATTCTGCCACCGAGTTCCAGCTATCGATGTCACGCAATGACATCGCCGACTACCTGGGGCTGGCGGTGGAAACCGTGAGCAGGCTGTTTACCCGCTTCCAGGAAACTGGGATCATCGCGGTCAGCGGCAAACGGATCAGGATCACCGATCCGGAACACCTCAATGAACTGGCCGGTGCGGCTGACTGCGGAGCCTGGCCCCAGGCCCGGGCCTGATCCGGTCCCCGCCAGGCATCTTGCGAACGTACCGGACGATCGACCCTGTCCGCGACAATGTTCGCGCATCATGAATATTCGTATATATTGACATGCGTCATATTCGGAATGGTTGCGACTATGCATAGTCGCGCGGCGCGGTGTCCGGAAGCCGACCGGGATGGCGGACGCAGACCTATCGAAGCGGAGAACTGAGGAACAACTATGGACCCTCAAATGACCTACAACTACAAGGTGGTCAGGCAATTTACCATCATGACGGTTGTGTGGGGCGTCATCGGCATGACCGTCGGTGTACTGATCGCAGCGCAACTGCTCTGGCCAGCCCTCAACTTCGACACCCCGTGGCTGTCGTTCGGTCGACTGCGGCCGCTGCATACCAATGCTGTCATTTTCGCGTTTGGCGGCTCCGCGCTGTTCGCCACTTCGCTCTATGTCGTGCAACGCACCTGCCAGACCCGTCTGATCAGCGACAAACTTGCCAGCTTCGTTTTCTGGGGCTGGCAGGCGGTCATCGTGCTGGCGGTGATCACCCTGCCGCTGGGCCTGACCAGCACCAAGGAATACGCGGAACTGGAATGGCCCATCGACATCCTCATTACGGTGGTCTGGGTCGCCTATGCGGTGCTGTTCTTTGGCACCATCGTCAAACGCCGCACACCGCACATCTATGTCGCCAACTGGTTCTACGGGGCCTACATCCTCACCATCGCAGTGCTGCATGTGGTCAACAGCGCCGCGGTCCCGGTGAGCATGTGGAAATCCTACTCGGCATACCCGGGCGCCATCGACGCGATGGTGCAATGGTGGTACGGGCACAATGCCGTCGGCTTCTTCCTGACCGCCGGCTTTCTGGGCATGATGTATTATTTCGTGCCCAAACAAGCCGGGCGGCCGGTCTATTCGTACCGGTTGTCGGTAGTACACTTCTGGGCGTTGATATCACTATACATGTGGGCAGGCCCCCACCATTTGCACTACACCGCTCTGCCTGACTGGACCCAATCGCTGGCCGTGGTGTTCTCACTGATGCTGCTGGCACCGTCCTGGGGCGGCATGATCAACGGCATCATGACGCTGTCAGGTGCCTGGCACAAACTGCGTACCGACCCGATCCTGCGCTTCATGATCGTGTCGCTGTCGTTCTACGGCATGTCGACCTTCGAAGGGCCGATGATGGCGATCAAAACCGTCAATGCATTGTCCCACTACACCGACTGGACCATTGGTCACGTACACTCAGGCGCGCTGGGCTGGGTGGGTCTGATCAGCATCGGCGCCATCTATGCGCTGATCAAACCGCTGTTCAACCGTGAACTCTATAGCTGGAAGCTGGTCGAGGTTCATTTCTGGGTGGCCACCATCGGCATCGTGCTCTATATCGCATCGATGTGGATTTCGGGAGTCATGCAGGGCCTGATGTGGCGTGCGGTGAACCCGGACGGCACCCTGACCTACACCTTTGTGGAATCGCTCAAGGCCACCTACCCCTACTACGCCGTACGGCTGCTGGGTGGCGTTCTCTATCTTGGCGGCATGCTGATCATGGCCTTCAACCTATACAAGACGCTGTCCAGCCCCAGCCCCGTGCCCGCCACGGCAGCCCAGACCGCTTGAGGAGGACCCGCAATGAGTCACGAACGCGTCGAAACAAATGTGGGTCTGATGGCAATCCTGATCGTCCTGGTGATCAGTGTTGCCGGCCTGGCCCAGATTCTGCCGCTGTTCTTTATCAAGGAGACCACCGAACCGGTGGCGGGCCTGAAACCGTTGACGGCCCTGCAGCTGGAGGGCCGTGATGTCTACATCAAGAACGGCTGTGTGGGCTGTCACTCACAGATGATCCGGCCGTTCCGGGCGGAAACGGAACGCTACGGGCACTACTCGGTAGCCGGCGAGTTCGTCTACGACCACCCCTTTCTGTGGGGCTCAAAACGTACCGGGCCGGACCTGGCCCGGGTCGGTGGCCGCTACAGCGACGACTGGCACCGGGTGCACCTGATCAATCCACGTGACGTGGTGCCGGAATCCAATATGCCGGGTTTCCCATGGTTGGAAGACAATGAGCTGAGCGGTGAGGTCACGGTCACCAAGATGTCGCGGCTGCGGATGCTGGGTGTGCCCTACACCGACGAGGATTTGCAGGGTGCCCAGCAGGCGGTCGCCGGCAACACCGAAATGGACGCCTTGGTCGCCTATCTGCAGAACCTGGGAACCGTACTGGCCGTGCAGAGGTAGCCGTCATGGATTTCGACAGCTTGCGTACTGTAACCACCATCGCGTTGATGGTGGCCTTTATCGGAGTCTGCGCCTGGGCCTGGAGCAAGAGACGCCGTAAACGCTTTGACGATGCTGCCAACCTGCCATTCGCAGACGAGGACATTGCGGCGCGTTCAGAAAAACACACTGGAGGACGGCAGGCATGAGTGCTGGGATCAGCTGGTGGATCATCGTACTGACCGTGGGTAACACCCTGGGTATGTGGTGGCTGATCTGGTGGGCTTCCAAACCCAAGGCCGGAGAAGCCGCGAGCGGCGAGGTGACCGGCCATGTCTGGGACGACGACCTGCAGGAGCTGAACAATCCGATGCCACGCTGGTGGCTGTGGCTGTTCTATCTGACCATCATCTTCACCGGTATCTATCTGTTGCTGTATCCCGGGCTGGGCGCCTTCAAGGGGGTGCTGGGCTACAGCGACACCGGCGCCTATCAGTTGGAGATGGATCGTGCCGAGGACACCTACGGGCCGGTGTTCGCGGCCTATGCCAAACGCGATATCCCCGACCTGGCCACCGATCGCGACGCCATGGAGATCGGCGGGCGGCTGTTTGGCAACTATTGCGCCCA
>CBDVAK010000201.1:0-6668 GCA_965371945.1 uncultured Candidatus Competibacteraceae bacterium | reverse complement strand
GGCTGCTGCCAGCAAGTGGCCATGCACCGACAAAACGAGCTGATCGATGGCTACCGGATCCGGAATTTGGAGTAGTGCGATGACAATCCGTGAGTTTTCATGCAGAGGTATGGTTCGTGGCATAGTGTTGGCCACCGCAATCTGTGCGGTGCCGTTGTTGAGTGCGTGTTCACCCAGTGCACAGAGGGGTGCCACTTATGGTGCGGTTGGCGGTGCGGTTGGCGGGGCCGTGGTTAATCTTCTCACTGGCGGCAATGTGCTTTCCGGTGCCGCGGTCGGTGCTGCGGCCAGCGCCGCGGCCGGTGCAACCACCGGCTATATCTATGATCAACAAACCGGCAACGCACCATAGTCGCTTTTTCTGATTGATAGAGGTTTGGCATGGCATTCAATGCGCTAATCGTGGACAAGGACGATGCCGGGGTCGTGACCCAGGCGATCGAGGCGATCGATGAGTCGCGGCTGCCTGATGGCGATGTCACGGTCGCGGTCGAGTATTCGACCGTCAACTACAAGGACGGGCTTTGCCTGAACGGGCTGGGTGGCCTGGTTCGCAACTATCCTCATGTACCGGGTATCGATTTCGCGGGTGTGGTTGAGTCCAGCGATGATGATCGTTACCAGCCGGGTGACCGGGTGCTGTTGACCGGCTGGCGCGTCGGCGAGGTCTGGTGGGGGGGTTACGCGCAGAAGGCCCGGGTAAAGGCGGATTGGCTGGTGCCGCTGCCCGAAGGCTTGTCGAGCCGTCAGGCCATGGCGGTGGGGACCGCGGGATTCACCGCCATGATCGCGGTGATGGCGCTGGAGCAGCACGGCCTCACACCGGACCACGGCGAGGTGCTGGTTACCGGCGCCGCCGGCGGCGTGGGCTCGGTGGCGACGGCCATCCTCGCTCACCTGGGCTACCGGGTGGCAGCGGTGACCGGCAGACCCGAGACCGCGGACTATCTGAAGGATCTTGGCGCCGATAGCATCGTGTCTCGTGAGGAGTTGAATGAACCCACCAGGCGGCCCCTGGAAAGCGAACGCTGGGCCGGCTGTATCGATGCGGTGGGTGGAGTGATGCTGGCGCGTGTACTGGGGCAGATCAAGTACGGGGGTTCGGTGGCCGCGGTGGGTCTGGCCGGTGGCAACAAGCTCGAAACCACCGTGATCCCGTTCCTGCTGCGTGCCGTCAACCTGCTGGGCATCGATTCGGTGACGCGGCCCTACCAGAACCGGCTGGAAGCCTGGAAACGTATCGAAACGGATCTGCCCATGGACAAACTCGAAGCGATGGTGCACCCGGTCGGCCTGGGGGATCTGGTGGGTCTCGGCAAGGCCATATTGAAAGGTGGGGTCAGGGGTCGCGTGGTGGTGGACGTCAACGCCTGATCCGACGCCTTGGGCGGGTGGTTTCGTTGACAGAGATGCAGCTACTCAGTGAACCGGGGGCGATGTGGGTGCGGGCAGTACCTTCCAGGACACGCCGTGAATACATCCCTGTAGGCTCGACAGCGGCTTGCCGCGCTACGCAATCCTGCTTCGCTTGCAAGACCAGAGTTTGCCATCCCTGGCTAACTCGCTCGGCGACATGCGCCTTGCCCCTGCCGCTGACGGTCCCGGAATGTACCACCCGCACCCACTTCACGGTGGCCAACGCCCCGGGTTATTAAAGCTACACAGATATCGCCTCAAGACGAGTGATCTGCATCTCCGGTCGCCGCTTCCGGCAACCCGGCAGTGATCTCCGCAGCGAGAGGAATCCAAGTCTATCGGACCATGATCGTGATCCAGCCGTGTTTTGACGCCGCCCTGAGCAGCCCTGACTCCGTGACTGGACCCGAGTCGTGGGGGAGTATCAGCAAGCCCGGTGGCGAGCGGCGCAGCAGTGTTGGGATATTGTTGTGAGTATCGAGTCGAACGGCATGGGTCTTGGTCCCTGCGTCCCTCATACCACCGAGCCGTCGCTCGGTCTGCCGAACCTGACCGTCGGTGGTGTTGTCAGGCAACAAGGCGAACAGTTCGGATTCTTGTGCCAGCAGTCCGGCAAATGCCAACGTTCGTTGTCCCTGTGTTGTTGGTGTACAGAGTACTACTACGGGGCCGTTGGCAGCGCTGGAACCGGGTGGCAGCAGCGCGGCGACCGGGGCGTTGGTTTTGGCTATTGAATGCGAATCGCCGGCCACCCGTGTCCATGCTGTTGCCGTCGCAATGACCAGATCGGACCGGCAGGCATGAGCTTGCAGGGCAGCGTGTGCGTGGCCACGAATTGTCTCGAAGGTCCATCGTACCCGCCTTTCCTCGGCCAGTGCAGACAGTTGGGTTCTGGCGCGTGCGGCCAGCATCGTCATTTGCCGCGCCACTGCGTCCGGCTCCAGCGGTTGCAGCCGTGCTGATATGGCGTTGAGTTGCTGTGTAAAGGGCAGGCTCGCGGCGGCCAGAAGTGTGCTGTCTTCGATGTACACACCGCACAGGTCTGCCTGCAACCGTGCCGCCAGGTGTACCGACTCACGCATGGCCGGCAGACCACAGCCGTGGATACCCATTGTCAGCAGGACGCGTTCGATGGCTGGCGCATCGGTGGTCATGATGCCTCCTCATCCCTGCTACGCTGTCTGGCGGTCCTGGCGAGTGCCGCGAGCCGGTCCTGGACCTTGCGGTTGACCGATCCGGGAGTGAAACAACCGGTCGTGGCATCCTGCTCTCCGGCCTCTTCCCCGGTCAGAATCTCGATACCTTGGTCGACATGTTCGACAGCGAAAACTCGAAACTGACCTGCTTTGACCGCATCGACCACATCGCTGCGCAACATCAGGTGCTTGACGTTGGCTGCCGGGATCAATACCCCCTGGTCGCCGCTCAAGCCGCGCTGTCGGCAGACGTCGAAGAAACCCTCAATCTTTTCGTTGACACCACCGATGGCCTGGACCTGGCCATGCTGATTGACCGATCCGGTAACCGCCAGGGCCTGCCGAATCGGAACCTGCGCCAGTGCCGAGACCAGCGCATAGAACTCAGCCGACGAGGCGCTGTCGCCTTCCACGCCCATGTAAGACTGTTCGAATGCGAGGCTGGCTTTCAACGACAACGGATGGTCACCGGCATATCGCCCCCCGAGCAGACCCGCCAGAATCAGGACTCCTTTGGAATGGATGGGGCCGCCAAGATCGACCTCGCGCTCGATGTCCACCACCTCGCCCTCACCGAGACGATACCGTGCGGTGATGCGGGCTGGTGCGCCGAAGGCGAATGCCCCTACCTGCAGTACCGACAAGCCGTTGACCTGGCCCACCTGCGAACTCGCTGTATCAATCAGTATGGTGCCCCTGAAGATTGCTTCGTGGATACGGTCGCGAACCCGGTCGGAGCGCCTGATCTGGGCGGCCACGGCTTGCTCCACATGGGCAGCCCCGATCACCTCGCTGTGCGCCTTGGCAGCGGCGAAATCGGATTCCCTGAGCAGGTCGCTTAGTCCCTCGTTGTTGCTGGCGAGCTTCTCCGAGTCGCCGGTCATACGCGCTGAATAGTCCTGGATACGGGCTACGCCACCAGGATCCATTGGCCGCAATCCGGCCCGACGCGCGATCCCGGCCAACAGTCGGGCGTAGTCCACGGTATTGGCCGGATCGCGTGGCAGGTCGGTCTCGAAGTCCACGGCAACCTTGAATAACTCGCCAAACTCCGGGTCGAGAGAGTTGAGGAGGTAGTAGAGCCGGGGCTCGCCGAGCAACACCAGTTTGACTTGCAGTGGTACCGGCTCGGGTTCAAGCGACACGGTACTGACCAGGCTCAGCGATTGTGCCAGGCTGTCGAAGCGGATATCGCCTGCTTTCATGCTGCGCTTCAGTTCCTCCCATGCAAACGGCCAGCTGAGAACCTTGCGGGCATCCAGAATCAGATAGCCACCGTTGGCGCGGTGCAGGGCACCCGGTTTGATGAGTGTGAAGTCAGTGACCAGCGCTCCCATCGTTGCCAGGTGCTCGATGCGGCCCAACAGATTGCCGTGGACCGGCAGACTTTCGTACACCACCGGCGCGCCTTCGCTGCCGCTGCGATCGACCAGCAGATTGACCTGGTAGCGACGCAGGGCAGGATTCTTTTCCCAGCCGTGGACGCGGTCCGTTCCCGGAACATCGGCATTGCCCTCGGGGAGAAACACGCTGGCGTTGTCGATCATGTCCTGTCTGGCCGCCGCCAGATACACTTGTGCCTGTGGCAGCTCTTTGAAAGTACTGCGCAATTCGTCGATGAGTTGTTCGACGGTAAAGCACATCACCTCCTGCTTCAGCTCACGCACTTTCTTGCGGTGTTCACGCTGCAGCAGAGGAATGCTGCGCAAGGCGGTCTGCAGCTCACCCTGCAGCGCTTCCAGATCCTGTTTGCGTTGAGTCTGTTCCTGTTCGGGAAGCTCGTTGAACTGATCCGGGGTCAGGATCTCTTCATCCCGGGTTGGCGCCAGGGTCAGCCCCATGGGTGTTTTCATCAGCATCAGCTGTTTTTGTTTGGCACGAGCCTGCAGATCATTGAACATCTGCTCCTGGCGGGTTTGAAATTCGGCGTCGATGGCTTCGGCCTGGGCACGGAAGTCATCGCTTTCGAAAGCGGTAGGGATGGCGACCAGTAACTCCTCCACCAATTGCTGCATGCCGTTCTTGAGGTGGATACCCTGACCAGGGGGGAGGCGTAGTGCCACCGGTTTGTTCGGGTCGTGAAAGTTGTGGACATAGCACCAGTCGTCGGGAACCGGCTCGGTAGCAGCTCTTTCTTCGAGGTATCTGCGCACGAAGGAATGCTTCCCCGCTCCGGTGGGGCCGAGGGCGAACAGGCTGTAGCCGGGCTGGTCGATGTCAAGACCGAAACCGATGGCGTCCGCCGCACGTTGCTGACCGAGCGGTGTGTCGAGATCGCTAAGATCCGCGGTGGTCTTGAAGTTGAACTGTGCGGGATCGGTAGGTTGGCAGAGGCTATCGACAGGCAAGGGTTTGGGGGCGTTCATGGCGGTCCGCTTCCAGTAGATTTCGTTATTGTACCTTTGGGCGGTTCTTTGGCTCGCACCAGTGCTTCGAAAGAATCCAGCGCACTGCTTGCGCCTGCCACGACCAGGATGTCGTGTGGTCGAAGCGCGGTGCGCGTGTTGAATTCCGGCATCCGAATGCCGGCCCTGCGCAGTGAAATCAACGTGACCGGGTGCGAGTCAGGTTCAAGGTCCTGCAAGGTTGCCCCAACTGCCAGGCTGTCGTTGCCGATACGGATGGCGCGCAGGGTTTCCGGGTGCTCGCGCACCAGTCTGTCGATGGGATCACTGCCCGGCAGATGATCACCCCACGACCTGTACTGGTCTCCGCGCACGCTGTACATGTGCTCTTCCACCCGTGAATGTGGTACTCCCAGAACCAGCAGTAAATTGGCGGCCATCGAGACGCTGGCCTCCAGGGCCTCCGGCAATGCATCGGTGGCGCCGGCTGTTTCCAGGGTTTCCAGATCGGACAGATGTGCCGCCCGCACCAGAATCGGCAGATCCGGGTGTTGGGGCCTGATCTGCCGGATGATTCTGAGTGCCATTTTGGGATCGTCAAAGGTGATGGATACGGCTCGCGCCCGCTCGAGACCCACCGCCTTGAGCAGTGTGTAACGGCCCGCGTTTCCGTAGAAAACCCGTTTGCGCACGGCCCGTGCGTGCCGCACCAGATCGCCATCGGTGTCGAGAGCGATGTAAGGTATACCCTCGAGTTCCAGGAATTGCACCAGATGTTGGCCGAAGCGGCCATAGCCGCACACGATGATGTGATTTTCCAGCTCGCCGCTCAGTCGGGCCGCTCTTTCCTCCTGGCGTTCCAGGTTGTTGCGGTAGCCGAGGAAGTTCCAGCGCTTGACCCCGAAGCCATTCCAGCGGATCAGCAGCGGCGCTATCATCATGGACAGGACCATGCTGGCGAGTATCGGTTGTCCTATGGTTGCATCGACTAGCCCATAGCCCAGCGCCACCGTAAGGATCAGTAGACCGAACTCGCCCACCTGCCCGAGGCAGATGCCCGTACGCAGCACAACACCTGGATGCGTGCTGGCAAAGGGGGCAAGCAGCAGAATCAGCAGAGGCTTGCCCACGATGATGCCTACCAGCAGTATGGATATCAGCATCCAGGAATCGACGATGGCGAACACCTGGAGTTGCATGCCGATGGTGACGAAGAAAAGGCCCAGCAGGACGTCGCCAAAGGGTCTGATCTGATCCTCGACATAGTGTTTGAAGGGTGTCTCCCCCAACACCACTCCGGCCAGGAAAGCACCGATTGCCAGGGAAAGGCCTGCAACATTCGCGATCGCCGCGGAGCCCAGGATCAGCAGCAGGGTTGCCAGCACGAAGAACTCGTGCGATTTGGCTCGGGCGACAGCATGGATGATCGGGCGAACCAGCCATCGACCTGCCAGCAGCATGAGTACCAGTACCAGCGTCGCCTTGATCAATGTCCACAGTAGCACCGGCGCCAGGTCGCCAGCAGCCCCGGCAAGTGCCGGAATGGCGACCAGGAAGGGCAGCGTCACCAGATCCTGGCACAGCAGAACCGATACCGAGAGGCGGCCGTGGCGGGTGGCGACCTCTCCCTGCTCGGTGAGTTGCTTGAGCACGATAGCGGTGGAAGACATGGCAAAAGCTCCACCAACCACCACGGCGGTGGCAAGCGGCA
>CBDVAK010000200.1:0-6681 GCA_965371945.1 uncultured Candidatus Competibacteraceae bacterium | reverse complement strand
ACAGACAATGTGGATGTGCGCAAGCGCCGCCTGCTGACGGCGGCCGCCACTGTAGTCGGAGGAGTGGGTACTGCCTATATGGTGGCTCCATTCCTGATCGCATGGTCGCCCAGCGAGCGCGCCCAGGCGGCCGGTGCTCCGGTTGAAGTCGATGTGTCGAAGTTGGAGGAGGGTCAGCAGATCACCGTGGCCTGGCGCGGCAAACCGGTCTGGTTGCTACGCCGCAGCCAGCAGACACTCGATTCGCTGCCATCTCTGGAGGATCGGCTGCGTGACCCTGAGTCCAAGGTGGAACAGCAGCCCTCGTATGCGCAGAATGAGTTTCGAGCAATCAAGCCAGAGTATTTCGTGGCCATCGGCATCTGCACGCATCTCGGCTGTGTTCCCACCTATCGTCCGGAGATCGCGCCAGCTGATTTAGGGCCTGACTGGCTGGGAGGCTTCTTCTGCCCCTGTCACGGGTCGTTTTTCGACTTGGCCGGGCGTGTGTATTCAGGGGTGCCGGCGCCAACCAATCTGGTGGTGCCGCCCTACAAGTTCGTTACTGACACCCGCATCCTGGTGGGCGTGGATTCGGAGGCTGCCTGATGGCTAACACGCAAGGAACTACCGGCCTACTAGGCTGGATCGACGATCGTTTCCCGCTCACCAAGATGTGGCGGGAACACATGGCGGAATACTACGCGCCGAAGAACTTCAACTTCTGGTATTACTTCGGTTCGCTGGCTTTGCTGGTGCTGGTCAATCAAATCGTCACCGGCATCTGGTTGACCATGAGCTACAAGCCTTCCGCGGCCGAGGCGTTCGCCTCGGTGGAGTACATCATGCGCGATGTGCCGTGGGGCTGGCTGATCCGCTATATGCACTCCACCGGAGCCTCGGCGTTCTTCCTTGTCGTCTATCTACACATGTACCGAGGTTTGTTGTACGGGTCATACCGGGGCCCTCGTGAACTGGTATGGATCTTTGGCTGCCTTATCTATGTGGCATTGATGGCCGAAGCCTTCATGGGCTACCTGCTGCCTTGGGGACAGATGTCCTACTGGGGGGCGCAGGTAATCATCTCGTTGTTCGGTGCGATACCGGGGGTCGGTGATGCGCTGACGCTTTGGATTCGCGGCGACTACATCATCGCCGACGCCACCCTCAACCGCTTTTTCTCCTTGCACGTGATCGCGGTGCCACTGGTACTGCTGGGTCTGGTGGTTGCCCATATCATCGCCTTGCATGAGGTGGGTTCGAACAACCCCGACGGCGTGGAGATCAAGAAGAAGAAGGACGAAAACGGCATTCCGCTGGATGGTATTCCTTTCCATCCGTACTATTCGGTAAAGGATCTCGTGGGCGTCGGTGTGTTCTTGTTCTTTTTCTCTGCGGTGCTCTTTTTTGCACCCGAGATGGGGGGTTACTTTCTGGAGCACGCCAACTTCGTGCCGGCCGACCCGCTCAAGACTCCGGAGCACATCGCGCCGCTGTGGTATTTCACTCCCTTCTACGCCATCCTGCGCGCCATTCCCGACAAGCTTGGCGGCGTGATGGCCATGGGTGCGGCTATCGTGGTGATATTCTTTCTGCCCTGGCTTGATCGCAGTCCGGCCAAGTCGATTCGCTACAAGGGATCGATGTACAAGACCGCCCTGGTTCTGTTCACTCTGGCCTTCCTGGTACTCGGCTATCTCGGCGCTCTACCGGTGAGTCCGGAGCGCACATTGGTGGCGCGGGTTTGTTCGGTCATCTATTTCGCTTTTTTCCTGCTGATGCCGATCTATACCAAGATGGATTCCAGCAAGTCGGTTCCTGATAGGGTGACATACAAATGAGGAAACTAGTTCTTTCGTTATTGTTGCTGACTGCACCGCTGACGGGGTGGGCAGCCGCAGGGGGTTACCCTCTCGACAGTGCCGGGATCGACAGAGCCAGCAAGCCTTCGCTACAGCGTGGCGCCACGCTCTATGTCAACTACTGCATGGGATGCCATTCGCTGCAGTACCAGCGATACAGTCGCATGGCGCGGGACCTCGAGCTGACCGAAGCTGAGGTCGAGACTGCGTTGATTTTCACCGGCGCCAAAGTTGGCGATACTATGCAGAATGGCATGTCCGAGGATCAGGCCAAGGTTTGGTTCGGGGCGCCACCGCCGGACCTCTCCGTGATCGCGCGTTCCCGTGGTGTCGACTGGCTCTACAGCTATCTGCGAGCGTTCTACCGCGATACATCGCGCCCGCTGGGGGCCAATAACGCGGTTTTCGATAAGGTCGCCATGCCCAATGTACTTTGGGAGCTGCAGGGCATACAGGAGCCGGTGTTCGTCACCGAGACCGATGAGGGCGGCCATCAGAGGGAGATCCTGGAAGGCGTGGAACTGGTCGAACCGGGGCTGTTGAGCCCGAACGAGTTCGATCGCGCCATACGCGACCTGGTGAACTTCCTCGACTATGTAGGGGAACCGATAAAGGCCGAGCGACAGGCCCTGGGTATCAAGGTACTGCTGTTTCTGGTGTTGATGACGGCGGTCTTTTATTTGCTGAAGAAAGAATACTGGAAGGACGTGCACTAGTACCTCGTTCCGCCTCCCGGGAGGCTGCCAGCGGTTCCAACCGGCCTGGCGGCGGGGCCCCGGAGTGTTGCATGATTCCGGTGTCCGTGTCCGCATGGTCGCCCGGGCTCGATCTGTCGCCGGATATGGCGACAACTGACCAAGGAGCCTCAATGGCCGTTGTTGCAAACAAGAGAACCGTGATGACCCTGTTCTCGGCGCCGACCTGCCCGCAGAGTCATCGGGCCAGGATCGTGTTGGCTGAAAAAGGGATCACCTACGAGATTGCGGATGTTTTGCCGGATGAACTGCCGGACGATCTGATGGATCTCAACCCGACCGGGTCGGTGCCGACCCTAGCCGACCGTGACCTGGTGCTGTACTTCGCCCGCGTCATTATCGAGTACCTCGATGAACGCTTCCCGCACCCGCCCCTGATGCCGGTGGATCCGGTGTCACGGGCACGCGCGAGACTGGCACTGACCAGAGTGGAAACCGACTGGTATCCACATATGGAGACGATACTCGCAGGCGACCAGAAGAGCGCCAGCAAGGCGCGCAAAGTGCTGCGGGAGAGTCTGGCTTCCAGCGCCGAGGTGTTTGCCGCAAAACCCTATTTTCTGAGCGACGATTTTTCCCTGGTGGATTGCACCATCGCACCGGTTTTGTGGCGTCTTCCGGAACTGGGAGTGGAACTCCCGCCTCAGGCCGTTGCGGTAAGCGACTATGCGGAACGCGTATTCGCGCGCGAATCGTTTGCTGCGAGTCTCTCCGACGCCGAGCGTGAGATGCGTGACTGACAAACCCGGGCAACGTCCGCTGGCCATGACCTCCAGCCGGCCGTACCTGGTCCGGGCTCTCTACGAGTGGATTGTGGACAATGGCGCAACGCCGCATCTGCTGGTAGAAGCCGGTGCCGAGGGCGTACAGGTGCCGGAGCAGCACGTCAAAGATGGCAAGATCGTGCTCAATGTCGACCCCGCCGCGGTCCAGGGTTTGCAACTCGGCAATGACTGGGTCTGTTTCAGCGCCCGTTTCGGTGGTCGGGCGCGCAATATCACGGTGCCGATCGGAGCAGTGCTCGCCATCTACGCCCGCGAGAATGGCCAGGGCATGATGTTTGGAGACGGCAACGATCCCCAGCCGCCTGTGGATCCATCGCCTCTCAAACCACCCAAACGCGCGGGGTTGCGGGTGGTGAAGTAGTATCGCCACATCCTGTCCCAGCGGATGATCGTCTCACCATGCGTGCGGAAACTCACGAGAGCAAGCGACCGCTACGTTCCGGCTACTCAACCGGTGCCTGCGCCACTGCTGCCAGTCTGGCGGCCGCGCGGCTGCTGCTGGAGGACCGGGCTCCCGCCGTGGTGACCATCGATCTACCCCGTGATCGTCAAGTCAGTTTCGAGCTTTGCCGTTGCGAGCGGGTGGACGGCGATGCCCGGGCCGGGGTGGTCAAGGATGCCGGCGATGATCCCGACGTCACCCACGGTGCGACGGTGACCGCCCGTGTGGGTCTGGCGTCTGAACCTGGCGTTCGTTTTCATGCCGGTGAAGGTGTCGGCGTGGTGACGCTCGCGGGGCTGCCGGTCGCGGTCGGGGAGCCGGCCATCAACCCGGTGCCGCGGCAGATGATATGCGGGCATTTGCTGAGACTGGCTGCGCGTTGTGATTACCGTGGTGGATTCGACGTCACCATCGGAGTCGAAAACGGTCGTGAGTTGGCGCTGAAAACCATGAATCCGCGCTTGGGTATCGTCGGTGGTTTGTCGATCCTCGGCACGACCGGGATCGTGCGCCCTTTCTCCTGCGCGGCCTATATCGCCTCGATCCACCAGGGTATCGACGTGGCGCGCGCCAACGGTCTGGATCACATTGCCGCCTGTACCGGCTCGACCAGCGAGGCAGCGGCGCGCAGGGAACTGGGGTTGGCGGATATGGCGCTGGTGGAGATGGGTGATTTTGCCGGCGCCGTGCTCAAGTATCTGCGCCGGAAGCCGGTGCCGCGACTGACAATCGTCGGTGGGTTCGGCAAGATCAGCAAGCTGGCGGCCGGCAATACGGACTTGCACAGCCGCAAGTCGGCAATCGATTTCGCGGCCCTGGCCGCCTGGGCGGCGGAACTGGGTGCGGAGGCGGAGTTGTCGGCCCGGATCAGTGCCGCCAATACCAGTGCCGAGGCCCTGATGCTGGCGCGACAGCAGCAGCTGCAACTCGGCAACAAGGTCTGCGTGCAGGCTCGCGCGGTGGTGGCTGCGGTGGTCGGTAACGTTGTGAAGATCGGGGTGATGGCCGTGGACCGTTCCGGCCAGGTTGTGGGCAATGCCGGGCCACGGTGATCGTGCCGGCGTGCTGCTACTCGGTGGTACTGGCGAAGCACTGGCATTGGCCACTGCCTTGGCCGCGGAGGATGTGGAACTGCTCTACAGCCTGGCCGGCGTGGGTGCCGGACTGGATGCGCCCTGTGCTGTCCGGGTGGGCGGGTTTGGTGGCGTACAGGGCATGGTCCGCAGCCTGCGCGAGCGGGGCATCGGCTTGCTGGTGGACGCCACTCACCCCTATGCCGCCATCATCAGCCTCCATGCCGTCCAGGCGGCGGCCAGCCAGGGTATTCCCTGCTGGGCTCTGCGCCGGGAGCCCTGGGCCGCCGGCGCCGGGGACGACTGGTATGAGGTCGAAGGCTGGGTCGAACTGCTGTCCAGGCTGTCAGAATACCAGCGGCCGTTTTTCACCATAGGCCAGGCACCGTTGGCGTATGCCGCGCAGCGTCCACCTCAGCAAACCTGGCTGGTGCGTACGCTGGCCGGTGGGGTGGACAGCAATGGAATCGTACAGATCGCGGGGCGCGGGCCTTTCACCGTGGCGCAGGAGCAATCGCTCATGAGCCGATTCCGTGTCGACGTACTGGTGTCGAAAAACAGCGGTGGCGACGCGGTGGCCGCGAAACTGGAAGCCGCCCGCAACCTGGCTGTTCCGGTGCTGATGCTGGAGCGCCCGGAGCCCGAGGCGGTGGCTCGCGAGTTCGCCGATGTCGCGGTACTGCGGGATGCTGTACTTGAATACCTGCACCGGTCGAGACCGTGACGTGGGTGCGGATACCGCATTCCGGGGCCGTCAGCGGCAGGGAAGCCGCTGTCGAGCCTACAGGGACGTATTCACGGCGTGCCCCGGAAGGTGGTATCCGCACCCACATCGCTACAGGTTGTTAAAAGGCTGCGGTCCCTGGCGCGTAGCCGCCGTTTTCGAATTCAACTGACAGGATCAACCAATATGCAGGCACTGGCGCGCCGTGGGTGGGTCTCTTCACCCGTCGAGGAGTTCATCCAACAACTGGCCGGTGAGTACGCGGCGCTGGACAACGATGCCCGTGATGTCTTGTTACACCAGTTGATTGTCCGCAACCGCCGCATCCATGAACACGATTGTTTCAACCTCAATCCAGCCACCAATGTCATGAACCCGCGTGCCGAGGCGGTGCTGGCGCAAGGGCTGGGGACGCGGCCCTCGCTGGGCTACCCGGGCGACAAGTACGAAATGGGTCTGGAGGCGATCGAACGCATCGAGGTGCTGGCTGCCGAAACCGCCTGCGAGGTGTTTGGCGCCCGTTTTGCGGAGATCCGCGTGCCCTCCGGTGCGATGGCCAATCTTTATGCCTTCATGGCGACCTGCAAGCCAGGCGATCGGGTGATCGTGCCCCCCGCCAGTATTGCCGGCCACGTCACCCATCATGGCGCGGGCGCCGCCGGGCTCTATGGTCTGGAGATTCATGAGGCACCGGTGGCGGTGGATGGCTACAGCGTCGATGTTGCCGCGCTGGCAGAGCAGGCTGAGCGGCTGCGGCCAGCGCTGATCACCATCGGTGGCAGCCTCAACCTGTTTCCACATCCGGTGGCGGCATTGCGCGCCATTGCCGATGCAGTGGGTGCCCGCCTGCTGTTCGATGCCGCCCACCTGTGCGGCATGATTGCCGGCGGAGCCTTTCAGCAACCGCTGGCCGAGGGTGCCCACCTGATGACCATGAGTACCTACAAGAGCCTGGGTGGCCCACCAGCCGGGTTGGTGCTCAGCAACGACCCGGAGCTGGCGGAACGTCTCGACCACATCGCTTTCCCGGGGCTGACAGCAAATTTCGATGCTGCCAACAG
>CBDVAK010000199.1:0-6712 GCA_965371945.1 uncultured Candidatus Competibacteraceae bacterium | reverse complement strand
TATCAGCAACTGCGGCAGCGTTACCGTGTCGAAATCCGGCTTCCGGACCAGCAACCGGGTCGCCCGGCCGCCGCCACCACCACCACCACCACGCCGTAAACATCGTGATCTCTTCGAGACGTACCAGCGCGCCACACAAGAACCGCCACGACTGGGCCAATCTGCGCCGCGTCCTGCCCTATGTGCTCGAGTACCGGGGCCGCGTGCTGCTGGCAGTGGCCAGCCTGGTGATCGCCAAGCTGGCCATGGTCGGAGTGCCGCTGGTGCTCAAGGGGATCGTCGATCATCTCGATGCCGGTCAGGCGTCGATGGTGGTATTGCCGCTGGGGTTGTTGCTCGCCTACGGGGCACTGCGTCTGTTGACCTCCGTATTCAACGAGTTGCGGGATATCTTCTTCGCCCGGGTCAGGTACTTCGCCATGCACCGCCTCTCCAACCAGGTGCTGGAACACCTGCACGGATTGTCGCTGCGCTATCACCTGCAAAGGCGCACCGGTGCGGTCTCCCGTGATCTTGAACGGGGCACACAAAGCGTCAGCTCCTTGCTCAACTACCTGGTATTCACGATGCTGCCCACCGCCGCCGAGTTCGTGCTGGTGGCGGCAATTCTGCTGGGTCGCTACCCGGCGCAGTTCGCGGTGGTTGTGTTCGTGACGGTTGGACTCTACATCACCTTCACGCTGACCATGACCGAATGGCGTATGCACTATCGGCACAGCATGAATGCGCTGGACTCGCAAGCCAACGATCACGCTGTGGACGGCTTGCTCAACTATGAAACGGTCAAGTATTTCAACAATGAGGCGTTGGAGATGCGCCGCTACGACCGCACCCTGACGCGTTGGGAAGAGGCAGCGGTCAAGAGCCAGCAGACCATGTCGCTGCTCAATATGGGCCAGGGGGTGATCATTGCGGTCGGGGTCACTGCAATCATGATACTGGCATCCCGGGGCGTGGTTACGGGGCGCTTGTCTATGGGTGACCTGGTGCTGATCAACACCATGATGTTGCAGCTTTTCATGCCGCTGGGTTTTCTGGGGGTGGTCTATCGTGCGGTCAAGTACGCCCTGGCAGATATGGACATGGTGTTTCGTCTGCTGGATGAGGTGCAGGAGATCGACGACCGGCCCGGCGCCCGCGCGCTCGAGGTCAGCGCGGCCAGGGTGGAGTTCGACGGGGTGGATTTCAGCTATCAGGCGGAGCGGCCGATATTGCATCAGGTGAGTTTCGCGATCGAGCCGGGTCACAAGCTGGCTGTGGTGGGTCCGTCGGGCGCGGGCAAATCGACACTGTCGCGATTGTTGTTTCGATTCTACGACGTGACTGGCGGCAGCATCCGCATCGATGGGCAGGATGTGCGTGATGTGACCCAGGCGAGCCTGCGCCGCGCCATCGGCATGGTCCCCCAGGACACCGTGTTGTTCAACGACAGTATTCTCTACAACATTCGCTATGCCCGCCCCGATGCCAGTCTGGCGGAGGTCGAGCAGGCCGCGCGGTTCGCCGACATACACGAGTTCATCAGCGGCCTGCCGGATGGCTACGATACCATGGTCGGAGAACGCGGCTTGAAGCTATCCGGTGGCGAAAAACAGCGGGTTGCCATCGCCCGCGTCATACTCAAGAAGCCGCGCATACTGGTCTTCGACGAGGCCACCTCCAGCCTCGATTCCCGTTCCGAGCAGGCCATACTGGCGGCCATGCGCCAGGTGTCGTCGGGGACCACCACGCTGGTGATTGCGCATCGTTTGTCGACCATCATCGATGCCGATCGGATTCTGGTCATGGATGGTGGGCACATCGTCGAGCAGGGTGACCATGAGACCCTGCTGGCCGACCACGGTCTCTACGCCCATCTGTGGCGTTTGCAGTTGCAACAGCGGCAGCGGGAAATCGAACAGGATCGCGATCAGCCACCCTGAGCCCTTAAGGCTCGAGCGCTCGGATCTCCGCCAGTTGCAGGTGGGGAAGGTCACGATGGCGGTTCGCGGGTGTGTCGGCGAAAAGGGTCTGCAGGATCTGCAGGGTGTCGCCGTGGGACACCAGCAGCAGGGTCTCGCCATGGTGCCGTTGTTCCAGTTCGTGGATCAGCGCAGAGACCCTCGCGGACACGGCGTAAACACTCTCGATCCCCGGGTCAGGGTTGGCGGTGTCGTCCTGGTCCTGTCGCCAGACTTCCTGGTAGTGGCTGGAATCGTTTCCTTCCAGCGCCCCGAACCGGCGCTCACGCAGTTCGCTGCGTAAGGTCACGGTGGCGATACCAAAGCCCTCGGCAGCCAGGTCGGCGGTTTCACGTGCACGCAGAAAATCCGAGCTGTACACCGCGCTTGGGCCGGGGCCGCTGTATTGCCCGAGCGTGGCCCGCACCTGGTTGCGGCCCTTTTCGGTCAGGCCGTAGCGCTGTGTTCCTGTCGCCGGATCACTGATGATCAAACCGGCAACATTGGCCTGACTCTGGCCATGACGCATCAGCAGGTAGCGATTGACTCCCCTGGTTGCCAACCGGGCCGGTGTCTCAGCCACGGTCGTCGGCGGCTGCTCCCTGCGCAGGTTCCTCAGCGGCCGCGGCCGCCGCGGCGCCGGCCACGGCTGCGGTCAGGGCGGGTGCAGCTTCCCCTCCTGCTGAAGCGGTTTCGACGATCACCCGCTTCGGTGCGAATTTGATGCCTTTCTCCTCAAACTTGGCCTGGATTCGGGCATAGGCCTCGCGCCGCAGATAGAACTGCTGGCCCGGTATCGAGGTGAACTTGCAACGCACGATAAATGCTGAATCGTCCATACGGTTGACGCCTTGTGATTTCATCGGCTCCAGCAACAATGCCCCCAGTTCCTCGTCAGCCGCCATTTCTATACCCACCTTCTTGATCAGACGTCGTACCATGTCGACGTCGGTTTCGAAGGGTATGCGCAGTTCGAACTTCATGATCGCCCAGTCGCGACTGAAGTTGGTGCAGTATTGAATCTCGCCGTACGGCACGGTATGTACAGGACCGTTGTGGTGGCGCATCTGCAGTGATCGCACCGAGATTTTCTCCACGGTACCCTTGACCAGGCCGATGTCGATGTACTCGCCGACCCGGAAGGCGTCGTCCATCAGAAAGAACATACCTGACAGCACGTCCTTGACCAGCGTCTGTGCACCAAAACCCACTGCCAGACCGAGCATTCCGGCGCCGGCCATCAGTGGCCCTATGTCAATGCCCAGCGAGGAAAGCACTACCATGCCGGTCATCGTCACCAGAGTGATGAACAGAAACTTGCGCACCAGCGGCAGCAGGGTCTTGATCCGTGATGCACCGGTGCCACCACCTTCACCACCCTCGCCACCGGGCCCGGCATGCGCATCATCGTCCGGCCCGAGTTGACGTTCGATCATTCGCTTGATCACTTCCCAGGCGAGATAGGCGAGCATTATGGTGACGCCGATGTGGATGATCGTGCCGGTCAATTTGCTGCCGACGCCGGTGGTCGAAAGCTCGAAGATGTTGACCCCCCACAACGAGGCCAGCAGTACCGCGCCCACCAGCGTCAGTGATATTCGCGCGATGCGGATGATGACGGTTTCGTAGCCTCTTGCACTAGTGGCCGCCTCCGTGCCGGTGTTGGCAACCGCGGCGTCTGTTTCATCCGCAGTCCCGGTATCAGCGGTGGTGGTGGCCTCGCTGAGAGCAGCCGCTCGCTGGCGTGAACGCTCGCACACCAGGTTGTAGATCAGGGCATCGGCCAGCGGCACGGCCACCAACAGCAGCAGGCTGCCGAGCGCGGCTGCCAGCACGCCCTGTTGGCCGAGCATGGCGCTGAGGATGGCGATCAGCCACACCGACAGCACCAGGATGATACCGATTATGTGCCAGACCCCGGAAACCCAGCCGCGGATGCGTCCCTCCATCGATTCCGGGTTCCAGGAGCCGCGTATCAGGCCGGCGATGGGTTGCCGGTGTTTCCAGATTCCGGTCGCCAGCAGTGCACAGAACACGGTCCACATGGCTACCATGTAAAGGTTTCCGGGAGCCTTGCTTCCCATCGCCTCTTCGAAACCCAGATCCATCTGCAGAAATCCGAACAGGAAAGCGGCACTGGCAAAGATCGTCAGCCGGATCAGGCCCTTGTGGATGGCGGTGGCATCGCTGTCAGCGAGTGGCACTATCCGTAGTTCGGGGCGTTTGCTCGCAAACACGAAACGACAGGTCAGCGACACCAGGCGTACCATCATCACCCCGGTGATCAGCGCAAACACGGTCAGGCGGACTGGTGGGTAGCCGCGGTAGAGTAAGAAGAATGTAGCGATGGTGGCGCCCATGAATGCGGCTAGCGCGAACAGGTCGACCAACAGCCGCAGGGCCACGTAACCCAGCCGGCCCGAATAGGTCTGCGGGTTGGCGGCAGCGAGGCGCTCGGCGGTTGCCCGGGTCAAGCGCCTGACCAGCCATTCGGCGGCCATGCCGGCCGCAAAAATCCCGGCGATTCCGAGAATGATCAAAACCAGCATGCCGAAACCCTTGCCCTCGGGTATCAGGCGGTCGAAGAAAAAAGGCACCATGGCGGGCACTTGGGGTGCTGCCGCGAACATCGCACCCAGGTTTTTGGTGATGATTGCCGATCGAGCTTCCAGGTTGCCCAGCAGGCCCTGCTCCTGCCCGGCAGTATTTGACGGTGCGTCGCGCAGCAGCGTTTGCAGCATCAGCTCGCGAACCTGCTCGTCGCTGAGGCGGGCCAGCAGCGCCTCGCGTTCTTCGACGGTGAGATCAGCCGGTATAGCAACAGCTTGTTCGCTGCTGTCCCCGCCACCCGATGCGGCAGCCAGCATGGCCGCTCCGGCAGCGGAAGCCTGTGTCGACGCAGCAAGCAACAGCAGCGCCAACAGCAGCATCGCCAGATGCCGGGTGGCGCTTAGCGGGTGAGGCGCGGGCATGTTGATCTCCAGGTGTTGGTCTTGTGTGGTTTGCTGAGTGTGGTAGTGACTCGGCCGGCCATCAACGGACGACGCCATCAGCGGCCCTGTGCAGGTATCCGATCGGCCGGGTTTGGTTGACAGGAACACCCCGTAGTTTCATTATTGCACCGCAGCATAATGGGGCTTGATAGTGGATGACCACCTTACACTGTCGGTACCGACAGGCGCGCCAGACTCTGATACAGGCCGATCCCGGAGGATCAGTGATGAGTGACGTTGTCATGGCATCAGCGGCGCGTACCCCAATCAGCAAGTTTAGAGGGGCTTTGGCCGGAACGCCAGCCAGCCTCCTAGGGATTGGCAATGTTGTGTATCGGTGGCGGTATGGGTATCGCTTTGGCGGTCGAACGATAGATCCGGCAGGCTCCCGGGGCGATTCGGTTTCTTGTATCAATAAACAGGATGTGTGAGAAATGCAGAACTCGGCAAGAGTAGCCATTGTAACGGGTGGTGACGGTGGCCTGGGTACAGCCATGTGCAAGGCGCTGCATGCGCAAGGCCGGCGGGTGGCTTGTGCCTACTATTCGGCCGTGGAAGAGGCTGCCAGGAACTGGCGGCGGAAAATGAAGGATGATGGCTACGAATTCGAAATTTTCCCGGTCGATGTTGCTGATTTCGATTCCTGTGCGGATTTGGTGCGAGCCGTCGAGGAGGGCATGGGCCCGGTTGATATCGTGGTCAACAATGCCGGAATCACCCGGGATGCCGTTCTCAAGAAGATGGGCAAGGACAGCTGGGACGCCGTGCTGCGTACCAACCTCGACAGTGTGTTCAACATGACGCGCCAGGTTTTCGAGCCGATGTGCGAACGTGGTTGGGGGCGGATTGTCAACATTTCCTCCTTGAACGGTCAGAAAGGACAGTTTGGACAGGCCAACTATTCGGCGGCCAAGGCCGGCATCCATGGTTTTACCATGGCAGTGGCCCAGGAAGGGGCACGCAAGGGTGTTACCGTCAATACCATATCGCCGGGCTATATCGGTACCGACATGGTGATGGCGATCCCCGAGGAGGTTCGCGGCAAGATCGTGGCGCAGATTCCGGTGGGCAGACTTGGCAGGCCCGAAGAGATCGCAAGAACGGTGGCGTTTTTGACCGATGATGAAGCGGGGTTCGTCACCGGCGCCAATTTCTCGATCAATGGCGGGCAGTACATGAGTTGATGGTCGCCCGCATGCCGGTCACGAGGGAATCATGAGCAACGTCCGAATCGTCAAGAAATACCCGAACAGGCGGCTTTACGACACCGCCATCAGCAGCTATATCACGCTCGACGATGTCAAGCGTCTGGTGCTTGAAAGCGTTGGTTTCCAGGTCGTCGACGCGCGCTCTGGTGACGACATCACCCGCACCATCCTGCTGCAGATCATCAGCGAGCAGGAAGAGCAGGGCAACCCAATTTTCTCCACCGAATTGTTGGCCCACATCATCCGCAGCTATGGCGATTCGATGCAGGGCCTGGTGGGTCGCTTTCTCGAGCAGAGTCTGCGTGGATTCGTCGAACAGGCCGGTCAGGTCCGTGAACGCCTTGGCGGCACGAGCCAGGTAGGCAAGGGAGTCAATCCACTGACCATCATGTCGGATATGGCCGAGCAGAACCTGCGTATCTGGAAAACCATGCAGGAGAGCCTCTACCAGAAGACCCCTGCGGAATCCGTTGGTGATGAAACCGGTCCGGCGCGCAGCCGCACAACAAAATAGCCCTCCCGAAAGGGAGGGCTGATTCTTCGAACGCCCTGGAATCGAGCTAGGAGGCTG
>CBDVAK010000198.1:0-6720 GCA_965371945.1 uncultured Candidatus Competibacteraceae bacterium | reverse complement strand
TGTGTTGACCCACGATAGTATCTACTACGTTCCTTCGTGTGCATTCCAATCCGCCGCGCCTCGGTAACTATCACTATGAGCCAGGTATTTCCACGTCACACCAAAGCGAAATTGCCCACCGCGGTCTCGGGTGACGGTGTTTACATCATCGACCAGCGTGGCCAGCGCTATCTGGACGCCTGCGGAGGTGCTGCAGTGTCCTGTTTGGGGCACTCCGACGAAAAGCTGAAGTCGGCAATCCGCGCCCAGATCGAGGCACTACCGTTCGCCCACACCGGATTCTTCACCTCGGAGCCGGCCGAGGCGCTGGCTGAACGACTGGCAGCGGCAGCCCCCGGCAACCTGGAGCGGGTCTATTTCGTATCCGGTGGCTCGGAAGCCATCGAGGCCGCGCTCAAGCTGGCACGCCAGTATTTTCTGGAGATCGGACAACCGCGCCGTCATCACGTGATCTCACGCTGGCAGTCCTATCACGGCAACACCCTGGGCGCGCTGGCAGCAGGTGGCAACCGCTTCCGCCGGGCACAGTTCGAACCGTTGCTGGTGGAGATGTCGCACATCGCACCCTGCTACGCATACCGCGGCAGGAATCCGGACGAGACCGTCGATGAATACGGCCTGCGGGTGGCCGATGAGCTGGAAACCGAGATTCTGGAACTCGGCCCGGACCAGGTTACGGCCTTTATCGCCGAACCCGTGGTCGGTGCCACCCTGGGCGCAGTTGCCGCGGTGAACGGTTATTTCAAACGCGTCCGGGAGATCTGTGACCGCTATGGCGTGTTGCTGATTCTCGATGAGGTCATGTGCGGGATGGGGCGCACCGGCACCCTGTTTGCCTGCGAGCAGGAAGGCATCGTTGCCGATATCGTCTGTATCGCCAAAGGCCTTGGAGCAGGTTACCAACCCATAGGCGCCATGATCTGCTCGGATCAAATCTACCAGGCCATAGCGGACGGTTCGGGGTTTTTCCAGCATGGCCACACCTATCTTGGCCATCCAACCGCCTGCGCCTGTGCCAACGCGGTGCTGTCACGACTGCTGGATGACGGTGTGCTGGAGCGGGTGACACCCATGGGTGCGATGCTGCACAACGCGCTGCAGGAACGATTGGGCGATCATCCTCAGGTCGGCGACATCCGCGGTCGCGGGCTGTTTCTGGGGCTGGAGCTGGTGGCCGAGCGGGAGTCGAAGACTCCCTTCGACCCCGCTTTGAAAGTACATGCGCAGATCAAGCGTGAGGCCATGGCACAGGGTCTGATGTGCTATCCCATGGGTGGCACAGTGGATGGTCAGCGCGGCGATCATGTGCTGTTGGCGCCACCGTTCATCATCGAGGAGCAGCATGTCGGGCTGATCGTCGAGAGGTTGGCCACCGCCATCGACAAGGCCCTGGCCGGGCTGCCCCTGCGATCACCTCACTGACCTGGACACCGTCATGCGACCACTGGTAGACGCCAAAGACCCTGGATTGACGAGCGCACAGCGTGAACTGGCGCAGACCATATGCAGCGGCCCCAGGGGCGCGATTCTCGGGCCGATGCGGGCGTTGCTGCATGCCCCGGAACTCGGCGACCTGCTGCAACGTACCGGCGCGCAGTTACGTTTCGAGGGTCGGTTGCCGGGCGACCTGAGAGAACTCGCCATACTGATCACTGCAATTCACTGGCAAGCCGGTTTCGAGTGGCAGCACCATCGCCCCATCGGTGAGCGTGAGGGCCTGGCGCCGGCACTGCTCGATGCGCTGGCACAAGGCGAAACGCCGGAGTTCAACGACGACAGGCAACGGCTGGTGTACGACTGCGCGATCGCGCTGCTACGGGACCACCAGCTTCCTGATAGCCTGTTCGATGCGGCCAACGAGGCGTTCGGGCCAGCCGGGATCATCGAGCTGATGACCATCCTCGGCTACTACGGACTGTTGGCGATGGTAATAAACGGCTTCGAGATTACCGAATAGGCATCACTACGAAATCCGTTCTCAGGTACCTTCACGAAATACCGACAATGTCTGTTTAATCGGGCGCCCCTAAGCTCCGGCCTGCACGGTCGTGGGTTTTCTGAACGTGGCGACAACCAGGCCGACCAACAGCACACCAACACAACCGATTACGTTGTACCAGAGAAACTCGACACGCAAAGTGTAGTGAACCACCAACACGGAAAACATGCCCCCGATCAGCCCCCAGAAACCACTCCAACCTCTGGCAGCGGGAAAAAACAGTGCCAGCATGAACACGCCCAGCAGGCTGCCGTAGAAAAACGAGCCGACCCGGTTGATCTGTTCGACGATGGACCCACCGCCGACAAAAAACATGGCGGCCAGGGTCGCCAGCACGCCCCAGGTCAAGGTGGCGCCCTGGGCCACCCGCAGATGCTCCTTGTCACTTGCCCCAGGTCGCAGCCAGCGTCTGTAGAAATCCACCACGGTAGCGGCAGACAGCGAATTCAGTATCGAATCCACGCTGGACATGGCTGCGGCAAAAATCGCTGCCATCACCAGACCCAGCACCAGCGGGTGCAGATGGTTGAGGATGAAGTGGGGAAATATGTAGTTGGTGTCCTCCACCTTCCCGGACTGGCTGAAAGCGGCCGCCGCGGTCCAGCGCAACACATCCGCATCGCGAACAGCGCTCTGATAGCGCGCCAGCAGTTCAGCATCCTCTCTGGGATCATCGAGCGCCGCGAGCTGAAACATCATATCGCGACGCTGCTCGCTGGCCTGCGCATATTGTTCGACGAAAAACTGGTACTCCTGCGCCTGGTCAGGCTGATTCGCGCGGGCCAGATCGGCGGGGTTGTACAGCATCGGCCCAACATTCACCGCATCAAACAACCAGATCATCACGCCGATCATCAGCACCAGAAACTGCATCGGCAGTTTGGCCACGGCCGACAACAGCAACGCCTTGCGGCTGTCGTTGGCGGTGGGATTACTGAGGATTCTTTGTGCCTGGGTCTGGTCGCAACCGAAATAGGCCAGCATCAGGAACAAACCACCGAACAACCCTGACCACAGATTGTATTTTTGCTCCCAGAAACTGGGGTCGCCCAATTCACTGCCCGCCAGCCGTGGCATCAGAGCAGAGTACTCGGGCGTGGCTTCCAGCGCGTTGAGCTTGCCCGCCGCGCCCAGCACGGTGACGATCTGGTCGACATCGAACTGCTGCAACAGATCCCATGACAGCACACCCACGATCACCAGGAGACCGATCATGATGGCTCCCATTTGCTTGACATCGGTAGCCACCACGCCGCCCATGCCGCCAAACATCGTGTATATCGTGGTCAGTGCTCCGATCAGCATCACTGTTTCGCTCAGGCCGAGCCCGGTCATCGCCGACAGCACGACGGATGGTGCGTAGATCACCACGCCGAGGGCCGCACACCGAGACACCAGAAAAATGGCACTGGCCAGCGACCGCGTGGCCGGGTTGAATCGACCCTCGAGATACTGGTAAACGGTCAGGATGGGCTCGCGGCGTAAAACCGGAATCAGAAACAGCGACAGCAATATCATCGCGAACGGCAGGGCAAGATAGGTCTGGATAAAGGACAGGCCGCCCTCATGACCCTGGCCCACCGTACCGATGATCGTGATCGCCGACGCCTGGGTCGCCATCACCGAAAGTCCAGCGGCCCACCAGGGGATATTGCGCCCACCGGCGAAATAGCCGTCGAGATCAGTATTGCCCTTGGTCTGGCGCAGTGCGTCGAAGATCACCCACACCAGAAACGCGGCGAAAACCGTCCAGGCCAGCCAGGTCATGGTGGCGGCAGGGGAATGTTAACCGCCGTGGTCAACCAGTACAGAAAGGTGATCATGGCGATTGCCAACGCGCCAACGCTCCAGTAAACGCGGGCCGGAAGTACGTCTGCTTCGGTTTTTGATCGCAAGGCTCTCTGCCCCTGTCGGCGGTTCGTGGCCGACAGTTCGACCACCCAGTCCAACCATAGTGTCGAACACCAAAAGGTACAAGCCGCGCGGTTGTGAAGTCCGGCTCGCGGTCGATGGCTGACGGCGGCTAAACTATAAGGCCAATCATTGCCCACAGATCAGGCCGCCGCTCCCATGATTGCATTGCGTGAACCGTTTGCCCGTCCCACCTGTTCAGGCATCGTGGCCGCGTGGTTCGCGGTGATGATCCTGATATTGCCCGCAACGCTCGCATCAGCGTCCGAGACACGGGATTACCGGCTGGCCACCGCCGGTACGGACGGCACCTATTACCCGGTCGGTGTCGCGATCGCCACCCTGGTCAAGGTCAAGCTGAGACCACGGCACGATATTGTCATGAATGCGATCAGCTCCGCCGGCTCCAATGACAACATCACCCTGCTACGCGAGGACACGGCCCAGTTCGCCATCCTCCAAAGCCTGTTCGGATACTACGCTTGGAATGGTTTGGGCCCCCTGAAAGACGAAGGCCCGCAGACCGGGCTGCGCTCCGTGTCCATGTTGTGGCAGGACGTCGAGCAGTTCACGATTCTGCGGCAATCGGCCGACAGCGGTACCATCGCCGACCTCCACAACCTCAGGGGACGAACGCTGGCATTGGGTAAGAAAGGTTCAGGTGCCATCGAATCAAACCGCTATCTGTTGTCCCAGCTGGGAATCGATATCGACCGTGATTTCGACCTTAGCTATGGCGGTTTCGGTGCCAGCGCGAAGGCACTTATGGATGGCGAGGCCGATGGCATGAGCACGCCCGCGGGTGTGCCAACCGCTGTGGTCGTCGATGTGTTCGAGGCGATGGGTGACAAGGTGGTGTTGCTTGAGTTCACCGACGAACAGCTACAGCAGGCCGACGCGGGTCTGATACTGTGGGCCCGACATACGATCCCCGCCGGCACCTACCCAGGGCTGGCCAGGGATATACAGACGATCGCCCAGCCCAACTTTCTGGCGGTACGGGCCGATGTCGACGAGGAGGCGGTCTACCTGATCACCAAGACCATGTATGAAAATCTACCGTTTTTGAATGCCATACACCCGGCCACCGCCGCGATGAAAATCGAGGATGCGATCGTCGGTCTGCAGATCCCGCTGCACCCGGGCGCCGCCCGCTACTACCGGGAAGCAGGTGTCGATGTGCCGGACGCCCTGATCGCCAGCTCGACGCAGTCGTCGGACTGACCACGGCCGATCGAGCGCGACCGGTTCAGCAGCATGTTCGCCGGCGATGACCTGCCACCGGAAGAGCGCCTCCATCCCTGGGTAGTACCGGCCGCCGCGGTCGTGGGTCTGCTGGCGGCCACCATCGTGCTGGTATTCCGCTGGCTGGTCGATGTTGGCCAGGCGCAGTTGCTGCCGGGCGGACAGGCCGGCAACTATGAAGCGCTTGCCCCGGAGTTGCGCTTTGCACTGCCGGTGCTGGGGGCACTGCTGCTGGCCCTGATCATGTCCCGGCTTCCTGTCGCCATGCGCTCGGTGGGCGTCGGCCACGTGCTCAAGGCATTGCAGGAAGGTGGCAGAGTGTGGCTGCCAAAATCCAACATGGTCGTGCAGTTCTTGCTCGGCATCCTGGCGCTGGTCAGCGGCCAGTCGCTGGATCGCGAAGGTCCTGGCGTGCATCTCGGGGCGGCTGTCGGCAACTGGCTGGCGTCGCGCCGCTGGCTCACCAACGAAGAGGTCCGCACCCTGACCCTGGCCGGCGCCGCCGCTTCCATTGCTGCAGCTTTCAACACCCCGCTGGCCGGCGTCATCTTCGTACTCGAAGTGCTGTTGGCGCGCTACGAGGCGGTGCGGGTCATGGCCATCATGCTGGCGGCGGTCACCGGCGCGCTGACTGGCCGACTGGTGTACGGCGACGACCCGGCCTTCGCGGTACCACCGATCGGGTCCATGCCGCTTTGGGAACTGGGCGTCATTGCCCTGTTGGGTCTGCTCGCCGGGCTGCTGGCCACCTCGATGACGGCCGGCAGTGGCTGGGTGGCGCGACGGGTGGCGGGCTGGAGCCTGTGGCAATCATTTGGTCTAGCCGGCCTGTGCACTGCAACACTGGGCCTGTTCGCACCGCAGATCCTCGGTGTCAGCTACGATACCGTCAGCGCACTGATGGTCAACGAGGTTGCGGTCGGCGTGGTGCTGGGCCTGGTGGCCTTCAAGCTGATCGCAACCACCGTGTCGGTCGGCGTGGGCATGCCCGGCGGCCTGATCGGTCCAACATTCGTGATCGGTGGCGCGGCCGGCGCCCTGTGTGGAGAACTGGTCGCACTGGTCACCGACGGCCCGGTAACCCCGCCCGGATTCTACGCCATGGTCGGCATGGCGGCGATGATGGGAACCACCTTGCGGGCCCCGCTGGCCGCACTCACCGCACTGCTGGAGCAGACGCTCGATCCACATGTCATCTTCCCCGGCATGATCGCGGTGGCGGTGGCCGAAATCGTCGCCTGGGCGCTGGTGGGGCGCGACTCCGTGTTCATACGGCTGGTCGCTCGCGTCCAGTCGCAACCTTTCCGAAGGCTTTGAGACCAGCCAACCGGCGGCCGCCTGCGGATACGGCGACGTTCAACCACCGTCACCGTCTCCGGCCATGACATAGAACTCCGAGCGCTCCTGCAGCCCCCTCACCAGCAATGGCTCCACCACGGAACGGCGGCGCAGGCCGAGCTTGCCCAGCACCGGCAGCAGCGCATTGTCGGTAACGTAGCAGTCGACCCGGTCCGCGCCCTGCCTGCGCAGATCACGAAACGCGGCGCACAGCAGGTTGTGCACGC
>CBDVAK010000197.1:0-6754 GCA_965371945.1 uncultured Candidatus Competibacteraceae bacterium | reverse complement strand
AACGTGGCGTTTACTACCATGACCAGGCCGGCCAACTCTGCGTGCGCTCCACCGGCAAACAGGGCTCGGGGATTCTCAGCTCGGTCAGCAGCGCCAACTGCTTTATCGTGCTGAACCATGATTGCGCCGGGGTCAAGGCCGGCGACACCGTACAAATCCAGCCGTTCGCGGGTTTGATGTAAAGGCAGGCGGGCGGGCGGTCCGGATTCGGTACATTTTGTCCCATGCCGAAGCGACAATCTGCACCGTCATGCGGACGATCCACCCGTTGCGGTCGCGGTGTTGTTCGAGACTGGATCACATGGCAGCACGACTGTACTATCCTTAGGCGGAACCTGCCCCAGTTGGCACAGACTTGGCAATTTGCAGGTGGCGGCGCACGTGCGGTTCCACGATTGGGAAACAGGCGGGCGATCAACCGGGAGCGTTCCGGTGCGCCCCGCCTTGGCCATGGAAACAGAATAATGACCGAAACCGGGCAAGCGATGGACGACGACTCCGGCAACCAGGCTCTGGTGGATCGCTTCGGCCGTCATGTCACCTATTTACGGATCTCGGTGACAGACCGTTGTGATTTCCGTTGCGTCTACTGCATGTCGGAAGATATGCAGTTTCTGCCCCGTGCCCGCATCCTGACCCTGGAAGAGCTCGCCCAGGTGGCACGGGCATTCGTGGAGCTGGGTGTCCGCAAGATCCGCGTCACCGGCGGTGAACCGCTGGTGCGTCGCGATGTCATGGGCTTGTTCCACGAACTGGGCAGCCTGCCCGGACTTGGGGAGCTGGTGGCGACCACCAACGGCTCGCAACTGGAACGCTATGCGGACGATCTTCATGCTGCCGGCATCCGGCGCCTCAACATCAGTCTCGACACACTCGATGCCACCCGTTTCCGGGCCCTGACCCGGGTCGGCGACCTCGACCGCGTGCTGGCGGGAATTTCGGCGGCGGGTCGCGCCGGCTTTGAACGCATCAAGCTCAACACCGTGATTCTGCGTGGCCAGAATGATGACGAGATACTTGATCTGACCCGTTTCAGTATCGCCAATGGTCTGGACATCACCTTTATCGAGGAGATGCCGATGGGTGCGATCGGCAGTCACGATCGCGCCTCCGCCCACTACCCGAGCCAGCAGATCCGCAAGGATCTGTCCGCGGCATACGAACTGCTGCCGACCACCGAAAACAGCGGTGGCCCGGCCCGTTACTGGCGCATCCGCGGTGAGCAGACCCGGGTCGGCTTTATCTCGCCCCATAGCCACAATTTCTGCGAAAGCTGCAATCGGGTCCGGGTGACCGTGGAAGGACGCCTGTTGCTGTGCCTGGGCCAGGAGCACTCGGTCGATCTGCGCGCGGTACTGCGCAGCCACCCAGGCGACATGGACCGTCTCAAACAAACTATCGTCGAGGCCATGGCCATCAAACCCCGGGGCCATGATTTCAATCTCGACGCACAGCCGGTGATCATGCGCCACATGAACACCACGGGGGGCTGAACCACCGTCACACCACCAAAGACGCAGCAACGAAGAGAGGAGAAAACACCCATGCAGAAGTCGCTGCATATCGATCCACAGAAATGTACCGGCTGTCTCCAGTGCGAGATGGCCTGCTCCTACGAGCAAGAAGGCGTATTCAACCCGTCGAAATCCCGAATCAAGGTATTCACCTTTCACGATCAGGGATTGTTCGCACCCTATACCTGCACCCAGTGCGCCGAAGCCTGGTGCCTGCATGCCTGTCCGGTCGACGCCATCGTCGAAAACAAAGTCACCGGCGCCAAAGAGGTACGCGCTGACATCTGCGTGGGCTGCAAGGTATGCACCATTGCCTGCCCGTTCGGAACCGTGAACTACAGCCAGGATACCGGCAAGGTCGTCAAGTGCGACTTATGCGGCGGTGATCCCGAGTGCGTCAAGGCCTGCCCCACCGCTGCAATCACCTATGTGGATGCAGACGCCACCGGACTGGACAAGATGCGTGCCTGGGCTGCCAGGACCTCATCCGGCCAAAGTGCCGAACAGCCCCAGGCCTGATAACCGAACACCAGGAGGAAATCCATCATGGCGTGGACTCGCAATGTCCTGCGCGTCAACCTCACCGAAGGTACGTGCACCCCTGAACCCCTCAACATGGAGTGGGCCAACGACTATCTGGGCCAACGTGGTCTGGCGAGCAAGTATCTGGTGGAGGAAATCGACCCCAAGGTCGACCCGCTGGCGCCCGAGAACAAGATCATCTATGCCACTGGCCCGCTGACCGGGACCATGGCATCGACCGCGGGCCGCTATTCGGTAGTCACCAAAGGCCCGTTGACCGGGGCGATCGCCTGTTCCAACTCCGGCGGCTTTATCGGCGCCGAGCTCAAAAACGCAGGCTGGGATATGGTGATCGTCGAGGGCAAGGCGGCCGAACCCGTCTACCTGCATATCGAAAATGACAGCGCCGAGCTGTTGCCGGCGGACTTTATCTGGGGCAAATCAGCCTGGGAGGCCGACGATGCACTGCACGCCCGCCACCAGGATCCGCAGATGCGGATCGCCGTGATCGGCCAGTCCGGAGAGAGCGGCTGTTTGTTTTCGGCGGTGGTCAACGACCGCCACCGTGCTGCCGGCCGATCCGGGGTCGGTGCCGTGATGGGCTCCAAGAATCTGAAGGCACTGGCGGTACGCGGCACCCGCGGAGTCGGCAACATCAAGGACATGAGCGCCTTCATGGCAGCGGTCAATGCCGGCAAGAAAGTACTGGCGGAAAACGCAGTCACCGGGCAGGGGCTGCCGACCTATGGCACCCAGGTACTGATGAACGTGGTCAACGAAATCGGCGCCTTGCCGGCCCACAATTTCCGGGACAGCCAGTTCGAAGGCGCCGGCAAGATCTCCGGAGAAGCGATGCATGAAAAACGTGCTTCGGACGGCAAGGCGAACCTGGTGCGCAACGCCGGCTGTTTTGCATGCACCATCGCTTGTGGTCGCATTTCGAAGATCGATCAAAACCACTTCTCGGTAAAGAACAATCCCAAATACTGGGATGCCAGCGGCGGACTGGAGTACGAGGCCGCCTGGGCGCTGGGCGCCGATACCGGCAGCGACGACCTGGAGGCACTCACCTACGTCAACATGGTTTGCAACGAACAGGCGATCGATCCGATTTCTTTCGGAGCCACCGTGGCAGCGGCCATGGAACTCTATGAAATGGGTGCCATCACCAGCGAGGACACCGGTGGTCTCGAGCTCAAGTTCGGCAACACCGAGGCACTGTGCCAGCTCGTCGATCTGACCGGTCGGGCCGAAGGTTTTGGTAAAGAGATAGGCATGGGCTCGAAGCGCTTGTGCGAGAAATACGGACACCCTGAGCTGTCCATGACCGTCAAGGGGCAGGAGTTTCCCGCCTACGATCCACGTGGTATCCAGGGCATGGGGCTGACCTATGCCACCAGCAACCGTGGCGCCTGCCATCTGCGCAGCTACACGGTGTCTTCCGAAGTACTGGGGATTCCGGAAAAAACCGATCCATTGGCCACCGAGGGCAAGGCCGCTCTGGTCAAAGCCTTTCAGGATGCCACCGCGGCCGTGGACTCGGCCGGGTTATGTGTTTTCACCACTTTCGCCTGGACCATGGAGGATATCTCGCCGCAGGTGGACGCCGCCTGCGAGGGGGACTGGAGCCCCGACCGGCTGATGGAAGTGGGTGAACGTATCTGGAACATGGAGCGGCAATTCAACATGGATGCCGGCTTCACCGCGGCGGACGACACTCTGCCACCCAGACTGTTGCAAGAGGGCGCCAAGTCCGGACCAGCCCAGGGCAAGGTTAACCGCCTCGACAAGATGCTGCCCGAGTACTATCAGCTGCGCGGCTGGACCGAAGACGGTCAGCTCAGTGAGGAAACCCGGCAGCGCCTGGGGCTTTAAGCAACCAGGGCGGGTCGATCGCAGCCGTTGCGCTCGACCCGCTTTCTGAACGCCGCTTGCTGGAGCAGCACATGGACTACGTAGTCATTGGCGCCGGACCGGCGGGCGTGATCGCCGCCGAAACCCTGCGCAAACTCGATCGTCAGGGGCGCATCACGCTAATCGGTGACGAACCGGAGCCTCCTTATTCACGGATGGCGATTCCCTACTATCTGGTCGGCAGTATCGACGAAGCCGGCACCCATCTGCGCAAGTCACCCGACCACTTCCAGAGCCTGGAAATCGACCTGGTTCAGGACCGGGTCGACAAGATTGATAATGAACAACGTCAACTGACCCTGCGCGACGGTGCAGCTGTCGGCTATGACCGGTTGCTGGTAGCGACCGGTTCGCACCCGCTGCTGCCCCCGGTGGAGGGTATCGACTCCGAGCGCGTCCACAGTTGCTGGACGCTGGACGACGCCCGCCACATCGCGAGCCAGGCGACCCCAGGATCGCGCGTGCTGCTGATCGGCGCTGGCTTCATTGGCAGTATCGTGCTCGAGGCCCTGGCATCGCGGGGGGTGGCGCTGACCGTGGTGGAGATGGGTGACCGTATGGTGCCGCGGATGATGAACGAGGCCGCTGGTGGCATGCTCAAAAGCTGGTGCGAGCACAAAGGGGTGTCGGTGCTGACCGGTACCCGCGTGGACTCGATTTCCAGCCCGCACAGCGAAGGTTCCGGTCTCAAAGGCTTTTTCGGTCGACTCTCCGGCAACACCGACTCCGGGTCCACCGAGGCCGGTCTGCGGGTGGCACTCAGCAATGGCGAGACCCTGGACGTGGATCTGGTCATTTGCGCCGCTGGAGTGGCGCCAAATCTGGATTTGCTGAAGGGTAGCGGCATCAAAACCGACCAGGGCATACTGGTCGATGAATATCTGCAAAGCAGTGATGCGGCGATCTATGCCGCTGGTGACTGCGCGCAGGCACGCGATTTTTCCACCGGAGAGGCCGCCGTGCACGCGATACAGCCGACGGCCGCCGAACACGGTCGGATCGCGGCGCAGAACATGACCGGCGCAGTGACACCCTATGGTGGCAGTTTCAACATGAACGTGCTCGATACGCTGGGGCTGGTTTCCACCTCGTTCGGGCTGTGGATGGGAGTCGATGGCGGGGAACATGCCGAGCTGTCGGACCCCGGCGCATTCCGCTATCTCAACCTGCAGTTTCGCGATGACGTCATGGTGGGCGCCACCAGCCTGGGGATGACCCAGCACGTCGGCGTCCTGCGTGGCCTGATCCAGGGGCAGGTAGCGCTGGGAAAATGGAAACAGCGGCTGCTGCAGGACCCCAGCCGGGTCATGGAAGCCTATCTGGATCGCGGCCTGGTCTACCGCTGAATGGCAGCTGCAGCCGGCCCGGCTGGTGAATCGGGACAAACCATGGAAATTACCGTCAAACTGTTCGCCACCCTCGGGCGTTACTTGCCTCCCGGTGCAGTCCGCAATGTTGTGAAGATGGAAATCGATGCGCACACCAGTGTCACGGAGTTGATCCAGCAACTGAAACTACCCGAGGAGCTGACTCACCTGGTGCTGGTGGATGGCAGCTATATACCACCTGAGCAGCGCGCTTCCACGCGGCTCAATCCCGGCAATGAGTTCGCCGTATTTCCGCCCATTGCAGGCGGCTGATGCCAACAGCGATGAGCACCACCGTGACCCGCGACATGGGCATGACCCACCAGGACTTCTATCGACTCTTTCCGGCCGTGGCGAACGGGGCGGCATGGCGCTCGGTAGACAACCGTGTGACACTGGCTCATGCATCCGGGCCGATCGTCATCGAGCTGGAGCCACAGGGTCTGCGCAAGATCGCAGGTCTGACGCTGCCCACCACGGTAGTGAGGTTCAAGTTCCCGGAGCAGGATGGGGCAACCATCGAGAGGTTCATGGCCCGCTTTGATCAGTCGTTTCGACGCGGTGGGGGCTAGCCCGGACATGACCCACGCCCGCCACCAGGAAAGTGCCGAAACAGTACTGCGTCTGACCAATCTGACCAAGCATGTCGGCGATCGCCTGCTGCTGGACATCCCCGAACTGACAATCGCGCGCGGCTCGATCACGGTGCTGCTGGGTCGCAACGGCAGCGGCAAGACCACGCTCCTCAAGATTCTCTCAGGTCTGTTGCGCCCCGATCATGCCAACGTCCAACTGGGGGATGGACCAACCCTGGGCTGGCAAAATGCTCGGCGCCAATTGCGCCGGCAAACAATCTATCTGCATCAGGCACCCTATTTGTTCGATCGAACCGTGGCCGGAAACATTGCCTACGGACTGCACTGCAAGGGACTCAGGAGGGCCGCACTGAGGGCCCAGGTAAGATCCGCGCTGCGCTGGGCCGGCCTCGAACATCTCCATGATCGTGACGCCAGACAACTGTCCGGTGGCGAGAAACAACGCGTCGCCCTGACCCGCGCCCGGATACTGACCCCGGCCATATTGCTACTCGACGAACCTGTGGCCAACATGGATCAGGAAGCCCGTGAGCAAACCTGTTTTCTGATCCGGCGCCTGAGCTCCGAAGGTACCGCGCTGATCATTACCAGCCATGAACACCGTAATATCAGCCGCCTGGCCGATCGCGTCCTGAATCTCAATGACGGCCACCTCAGCCCCTGCTCACCCGAACCCCAGCCGGGACTCGCCAAAACTTCCCTGCTGCCCGGCATCGGCTCACCAGTGAGGCCGGACAAGGCACGCTGAACGCGGCCAGACAGATACAGGCAATGTGCTGCACCGGCATCCGGTATGCGATCAGCCTCCCAGCATGCCCTGCTTGAGTTCCGAATTGGGTGG
>CBDVAK010000196.1:0-6771 GCA_965371945.1 uncultured Candidatus Competibacteraceae bacterium | reverse complement strand
TTCATCAGCAGCGAGGCCGAGCCGCAGGCCGGGTCACAGATTTCTGCGCCTTCTCTAGGAGCAACAAGCTCGGCGATCAGTTGCGAGACCTCGGCCGGGGTGTAGAACTCACCGGCCTTTTTTCCCGCGCCAGCGGCGAACCGTTCAATCAGGTATTCGTAGGCGTCACCGATGATGTCCTTGTTGCCGATCCGGCTCGGGTGCAGGTCGAGCTCGGGCCGGTGAAAGTCTTCCAGCAGGTGGCGCAGGATGTCGTTTTTCTGTGCCTCGTCGCCGAGCTTGGTGGAATTGAACGAGATATCCTGGAACACGCCGTGGTCGCCATCCTGGAGCTTGGTGGCGTTGCCGTCTTCGATTGCGTGCAGCGCCTTGTCGATGCGCTCGCCATTGCCGGGTTCGTAGCGCTTGTTATACAGCGCGTAAAAGTTGGCCTCGCGTGGCAGCACAAAACGCTCGTTCTTTAGAAGCTCCTCGATCAGTTCGGGGTGATCACCGTGTTCACGTTTGTAGGATTCGTAGTGGTCCTGCCAGACATCGGAAATGTACTTCAGGAACAGCATCGTCAGGATGTAGTCTTTGTAGATGCTAGGGTCCACCGTGCCGCGGAATGTGTCGCAGGCTTTCCAGAGGATGCCGTTGATCTTGCTCGAATCAATCGGGTCGATGGTGGCCTGGTCGGTGTTGTCCGTCATTGGGTGTCTCCGCAGGGCGGTGTGGTCGCCGCCTGTTCGATGTTCAGCAGTTGCTGAATCATGCCGCAAAGCATGTGTTCTCTGTTGGTCAGTAGTTGTTGGGTGAGTGTCTGCTCGCGCTGCCACAGTTTATGTAGCTCGATGATGCGGCGTTGAGTGGCAAGGGTTGGCACCGGGATTTTGGTCGTACCGAGACTGCGGCGTGTCAGCAGGGGCATCGCGGTGCCGCGTGCCTCGTTTCGCATCGCGTGTTGTGGTTCCGGTTGGTTCAGCGCCCAACATAAGTAGCCGGGCAGCACGTCCGAACTGGTGACGCGTACGGTATGCAAGTGGCTGCTCGGGATGGTCGGCACTGTCAGTGTGAACGAGACAGCCTTGCGATGGTCGCCGCGGGCCGGTATGACGATGTCGCCGGGCCGTAGCAGGTGCGCTGAATGATGGTCCGGAGCCCTGACCTGCGACAGCGCTTTGGCGTTCAGTGTCTCGGCCTGGCGCAGGTCGCGGATCTGCAGCACACGGATATCGCCCGCCGGATCATGCCTGACCGACCCGCGGAATGGGTAGCCGCTGCGAATCTGGGCCAAGTTGTCGAGTTCGGTGTATTGCATTTTGGTGTTCGTTGTCATGTAATCATGTAGTAGGGATTCTACTTCGCATCGAGTGCATATTTTGCTGGTTTTGTTGAACAAGTCAAGTAGTAGAGAAGCTATTACACAATAAGTTGAATCCATAATGTCTCGTTAACTTCCAAAAATCGGAAGTTTCTGGTAGTTTTTGTTCCTATCCTCTTGCAACGGCCGGGAATCCCGCTTCCCATGCAGACACTGACACAGCAGCTGACTGCGGTCGGCCTGAACGACCGCATCCTCACCGACCATCAGCTGAGGCGCCTGATCGCCGGCACGGATCAGCGCCGTCACCATCTGGTGAGTCGCGCAGTGAAGGCCGGCGAACTCGTGCGCCTGCGCCGTGGGTTATATGTGTTGTCCGACGAGTTTCGCGGGCACCCGAGTCATCCGTATGCCGTGGCACAAATGCTCGTGCCTGGTAGTTACGTGTCGTTGGAAACGGCGTTGGCATTTCACGGCTGGATTCCGGAAGCGGTGTATACCACTGCCTCGATCGTGCCCGGACGCAAGGTGAAGGAGTTTCGGCACGAACGGCTTGGATTATTCACTTTTCAACCGCTCGCTATTCAGCAGGGCTCATTTCTGGAGCTTGTTCGGCGTGTCGAGGCGAGTGGACAACGCTTTCTGGTCGCACAGCCGCTGCGTGCGCTGCTGGACCTGGTCTGTCTGAAGAAGATCGAGTGGCAGGGATTTGCGTGGATTGAACAAGGTTTGCGTGTCGATGTGGATGCGCTGAGCAAGGTTACCGGGGCGGAGTTACGTACATTGAAAGATGTCTATAAACACCAGCGCGTGCGCAAATTCATTAGTGAGCTGGAGCATTCACTCGGACTGGTGGTGAGCCATGATTGAGATCATTCAGCAAAAGCTCGACTCTTATAAGGCGTCGAATCCGGTCGAAGAGGAGCAGGCGACCAAGGAGATCATGCAGGAAATCGCACTTTATGGTTTGTGGCGTGCGGGCTTTTTCAAGGTGGCTGGATTTCAGGGTGGGACGAGCCTGCGGATTCTGCATGGCCTGCCGCGATTCTCGGAAGACCTGGATTTCATGTTGCAGATGCCGGATCCGGAGTTTGACTGGACGGGTTATCTCACCAAGTTGCTCGAGTGTTTTGAAGAGTACGGGTTGCAGGCGGAGGCGCTGCCCAAGGGCAGCATGGACCGCGCGGTGCGCACGGCCGTGCTAAAAAGCAGCTCGTTCGTCAACCAGCTTAACCTGAGGTTCTACAAAGGGCATGCCGATCAGAAGATCACGATCAAGCTCGAGGTGGATGCCAACCCGCCGGCGGGCTCGGTGTACGACTACACCTATCAGGATTTTCCGACCGATTTCGAAGTCTGTCATCAAGACCTGCCCAGTAACTTCGCGCTCAAAATTCATGCGCTGCTGTGCCGACCGTATCTCAAAGGACGCGACTGGTACGACTTCAGCTGGTATATCCGGCAGGGGGTGCCGCCCAATCTGCCGCACCTGCGCAACGCACTGGTCCAGTATGGGCCGTGGGTGGGGCAGGAAAGGTTGGTGATTGATAAAGACTGGGTGCGAGAAGAATTTCAGAAGAAGATCGACAGCATCGATTGGATGGACGCGGCCGCCGATGTGGCGCCGTTTCTGAAGGTGGGCGAGCAGGAAACATTGACGTTATGGAGTGCGCGGTTTTTTGCAACCAAAGTGGAGAAGATGGCGTGAATTGAGATACGTGGCTTTCACAATCCAAGAGGCGGGGTTTCCTGGCAGAGGAAGGCTCTCCATGGTAGGTCTCATGCGGCCCTGTGGTTAGTGCTACCGCGCTTCAAACGTAACCTCACCGACAAGGAGTATGCCAATCGCCAGGGTCTGGTGTGAAGAAGCAAGCCTGCCTCGGTGCCGTTGATTGTGGGCAAGGCAACAGGTAGTTCATGAACTGAGGTTGGTAACGAACTGATCTGTGGTAGTGAGGGATGGCAATTGTTCCGCTACGGCTGCGACATTTCCCCGACAGGTGAGAAATTTCGGCCCAGGTGGGTGGCATAACACTGATGGTTCTCAAGAATTCTCGTCGCTAATATTCCGTCGCATGGCGCTTTCACTTGTTATCCGCTACCTGGCAGACCGCTTCCCGCGCCGTGGTCGTGGTCGTTGCCGTTTCCATCCAGCGTGCAGTTTCAGGTCAGGGCCGGTGACCTGGATCGCAAGTTGGTCTCCCGCGTTCGCAATCCGTTGTGTAGTTGCCAGAGCCTTTGCCGGCGCTGGGACCACGATCGTTGCACGAACGTCCATGTCGAGGTTGTCATCGAGTTTTGGCGGCCTTTGCCTGGGATCCGGGAGATGGCGGACCGTCAACATCTGATGGGGGATGTACGATGAGATTTTCGTTGTTGTTCGTCGTTTTGTTCTTTGGTGTCATGGCTTCCGCGGGTGCCGGCCCGACTCGCATGCTGCACGTAACCGCGGAGACGGGAGGCTCAGTTTTTTCGATTCCGAGTGGCATTTACTGCAAGTCCAACGCAAAGGCGTGCTTGAAAAAGTTCCCCATGGGCACGCGGGTGGGTTTGATCGTGGCACCTTGGGGGGGATACGAGTTTACGGGATGGTCGGGAGCGTGCAAGGGCATGGGCAAGTCCTGCAGCCGCGTCATCGACAAACCAACCCGGGTGAAGGCCAAGTTCCGCAAGATCAAGGCGACCCGGTCCGATGCGAATATCTCTGATATCACCGCGGTGGATTCCGCGGGCAGGACGCTGGGCAGTGTGATTGGCGCGGAAGACAAGAGCGTGGAGAGCGCAACCGGTTCTTTCAATGTTTTCACCAAGAAGGGGTATGACACCAAGTACGATCGCATTGGCGGGCCGCCCAAAGCGGTGGTGGGTGCTTTGTACTTCGATGACTTCAACTGCAGCGGCAGAAATGCTTCATGGAGCATTTTGCCGGGACAGGTAGGCACTTACATGGAACAGTCTTACGGCAGTCCGGCCGAAGCTTTCGTCTACTATTCTCCGCATGATGGTGCCCCGCTAGAGAGTTTCCATATTGCCAGCCAGCAGGCGGACGGTGAGTGCCGGAACTACGATATCCCGGTGCAGCCCCGTCAGACGGTTTATGAGGTTTTCCCCAATGATGCTCTGGTCACCGGGGTGATGGACTTCGTGGAAGGTCCGATCCGGATCAAGAGAAAGTAGTCAGAGCAGTCATCAAGTCCTGCTGGTCTTCCTGCCTGGCTTCCAGGTAGTGGCAAGGGTCACATGGAACCACTATGTGACCCTTGCCGCGTCTTGAATCCAGACCAGAATTCAGCGCAGTTTCGGACACCCGACCTTGGAACAACCAAGCGCGTCCGAAGGCATCAGCTGTCGCGTATCCGCTGTTGGACCTTGGTCTCAGGTTGAACCAGCGCAGCGTTTGGTGAGTATCAGTTCATTGCCGCCCCCCGGCAATTCCCGGTGGCTGACTTCGTCCATGACGTGGCGAATCAGGAACAACCCCAGTCCGCCGATGTTGCGTTTTTCCAGGGGTTGCTTGAGATCGGGGTCGGCAACGCTGTCCGGATCGAAAGGCGTGGCGTTGTCGCGGACCCGAATGATCAGATCACCTGCTTCATTGTTCAACACCACCTCTATGGTTCCTTCAAGGTCTCGGTAGCCGTGCATGATGATGTTGGTGGCTGCCTCGTCGACCGCCAGCACCGCATCACTGCTGGCATCCGCGGCCAAGCCTATATGTGCTGCCGATCGCGCAACGAAGTCGCGAATGGTCTGCAGATTGTCCAGGCTGGCTGATACTTGAAGCGTGTAGGGACCTTCCATGGACTCGGGGACCTGATCAGGGATTTCTTGGGTACTCAGAAAGCGGCCACGGCGGCGTCCTGGTCCTGGTAGATATCGAACATCAGGTCGAAACCCAAAGTCTTGAAGATCCGGCGTACGTCTTCGGTAGGGCTGAGCAATTTGAGGTGTGCGGATCTGTCACCGGTCGCGTCGGCACCGCTGGACAGCGTCTTGTGGATGGATTGCAGAGCACGAAACCCGGCGCTTCCCATGTAGTCGACTTCGCTCAAATCGATCAGCAGATCACGTGTGCCGCTGCTGTAGGCATCGTTTGCCTGGGCCTCCAGATTCTTGTAAGTGCCACCGTCTATGGAGCCGGTGACCTTAAACAGGGTGACCGGGACCCGGCCCTGGATTGTTGAAACATCGATTTCCATGCTTGAACTCATGATCGTTACACTCCTTTATGCTAGTAATCGACAAGTCACAGGCACTCGATTATATACAGGTCCGGGTGCTGACAGCGTCGGGTCATCAGTACAGGTCCGGCAACTCGTCGCCGTTGGTAAACAACTTCCAGTGGCCTTCGGGCATCCCCGCGAACAGGGTACGATATCTTGGATCACTTGTGCGGTCGGCGGCAGTGTCCCGAATATAGATGCGCAGCACCTGGTTCGGGTGAGAACGCGCAATGTCCGCAAAAATCTCGGGGTCCTGTTCACCACCATCACCGATCAGCACAAACCGGCGCTGTGGCCAGGTGGCAAGAATTTTTTCGATCAACGGTCTCTTGTACTCCCACTGATCGCCGAACAGATCGAAGAATGTTTCGTCCTTGATCCGGAACGACTTGAGATGGAAACTCCCTGCCGGGAACCCTTTGTTGGTCAGGAACTCAGCGAGGGTGGGATAGAGTTGCCAGGGTGATGCTGAAACATAGTGAAACACCGCGCCCTGGCTGGCCCATTTCTGGTAGCGCACGGACATACCTTCGACCGCGCGAGAGGGTTCCAGAAAGGTGTTGGTCAACAATGCTTGCCGGTCGGCGACGTTGGAAATCTTGATGGTGTCGTCGATGTCGGAGATAACCGACACACCTTCAGGTCCCACCAGCTGAGAGCGACCGCTGAATACGCGTGAATCACCTTCAGGCAGACGTGCGCGGTATTCCAACCATGAGGATTCTTCCGTGCTCGCGTCGCCGCCCACGGGGATTCGCAGGGTCCCGCGGAAGTGCCCGTTGGCCTGCGAGGGAGCCATGGTGCCCAGGACATCCCCGGACGCGATGTCGACCTGTTTGTTTCTTTCGTTGTCGACCAGAAACATCCGGCCGCGCTGTTCGAATATGGCTCGATTCGAGGCATCCGGCTCGGCTTCCAACAACGCTGGCAATATGTCGAGCACCATCCGGCGCCAGATCGAGTCTTCCTCCATCTCGAAAACCCAGCCGTGGATTGGCACCACCCATTCGTTGCTCCCGGCGTCGATGTAGGTGCTGGTCGGAAAGAACAGGATTTGTTCGTCGCGGTCCAGAGTATCGGCTTGTGTGGTGACTGCGGGCAGCAGGCACAAGGTGAAAGCGGCGATCAGACCGGGCAGACGGTCCGGTCTCCGCCGCTGCTTGGGCAAGGCTTGGGTCGCATAGGTCATTTCGGGGATGATCCGCTCCGGGCAGGAACCGGGATTGTACCCATTGCGGTCCCTGT
>CBDVAK010000195.1:0-6859 GCA_965371945.1 uncultured Candidatus Competibacteraceae bacterium | reverse complement strand
ATCGCGGTGGTGATTTTTGTCGCCAGCATCTTTGTACCGATGCTGAAGCTGGTGATACTGACCTATCTGTTGCTGTCGATACATCTGCGCTCGCGCTGGCGGCCGCGGGAGCGACTCAAGCTCTACCGCTTGATCGAAGCGGTGGGACGCTGGTCGATGGTCGATATCTATGTGCTGACCGTGATGGCGGCGCTGGTCCAGCTCGGCGCCCTGGCCCAGTTCGAGGCCGGCCCAGCCGCTCCATTCTTTGCAGCCGTGGTGGTCATCACCATCTTCGCAGCGCAATCGTTCGATCCCAGACTCATCTGGGACAACCTGGAACAACAACATGAACCCGAATGATCCGCACGCCGCCGAGGCGGTGGTCGACTCCAAGCGCAGATTCTCGATCGTCTGGCTGGTACCGCTGGCGGCTGCCCTGATTGGCGGCTGGCTGGTCTACAAGGCAATGACCGAAAAAGGCCCGACCATCAGCATCCGCTTTGTCGCCGCCGAAGGCATCGTCGCCGGCAAAACCAAGATCAAGTACAAGGACATCGAAGCCGGCACCGTGGAAACGGTGGCACTCAGCGACGATCTCAGTTCGGTGCTGGTGACCGCCACGCTGGCGAAACAACTGCAACCCCATCTGACCGAAAACACCCGCTTCTGGGTGGTGCGTGCACGACTTGCCGGCGGGCATGTTTCGGGCCTGGAAACATTGTTGTCGGGGGTCTATATCGGCATGGAACCTTCCGATAGCGGCAAACCGGCAACCCGCTTCGTGGGACTCGAGGACCCGCCCCCGATCACCGTGGACACACCGGGCAAGGAGTTTACCCTGCAGGCCGATGCACTGGGCTCGCTGGACGTCGGTTCGCCGGTCTATTTCCGCCAGATCAAGGCCGGTCAGGTGATCCGCTACGCACTTAACGACGACGGTATTGAAGTCCATGTCTTCGTTGACTCACCCTACGACAAGCTGGTTGGCGAACATACCCGTTTCTGGAACGCCAGCGGTATCACCGCCACTCTGAATGCGGACGGCATCAAGGTGCGTACCGAGTCGGTGGCTGCCCTGCTGGTGGGCGGCGTGTCGTTCGAGAACCGTGGGACTACGGGATCCGGTGAAGACGTGGCTGACGACCACATCTTCAATCTGTATCCGGATCACCAGGCAACCCGGGAGAAAGTCTATGCCCACACCGAGCGTTTGCTGCTTTATTTTACAGGATCGGTACGGGGGCTTCAGGTCGGAGCGCCGGTGGAGTTGCTGGGACTGAAGCTCGGCGAGGTTGTCGATATCAAGCTTCAGGGCAACACCAATACCATGGAATTTCGGGTTCCCGTGTTAATCGAGATCGAACCGGACCGTATCGAGGTCGAGGGCGTGCGTATCAGCGATCCCGGCGGCGAGGCCGAATTGCAGGAACTCAGGGCGCTGGTCAACAACGGATTGCGGGCCCAACTCAAGACCGGCAGCCTGCTCACCGGCCAGCTATACGTCGATCTTGCCTTCTTTCCGGACGCGCCAGCCGCTACGGTGGGTGAAGAGGAGGGCACACCGGTGCTGCCAACCGTGCCAGGAACGTTGGCGGAACTTCGCGGCAGCCTGATGTCCATACTGGCGAAACTGGAGGCGCTGCCCTTCGAGGAAATCGGCAACAATCTGAACACTACCCTCGCGGGCGCCAGCCAGCTTACCAATTCTCCGGAACTGCAACAGGCTATCGTGTCGCTGGATGCAACTCTGAAGCAAACGGACACATTGGCGCGAAATCTGAACGGCGAAGTGGTACCGGCCATCGATACGGCCCTGCAGGAGATCATCCGCACGCTGAAGATGGCGCAGGGTAATATCGTCAGTAGCAAGTCACCGGTCTATGTGGAACTGACCCGGACGCTCAAGGATCTTTCCAGTGCCGCACGCTCGATCAAGACCATGGCCGACTATCTGGAGCGGCATCCGGACGCCTTGTTGAGAGGCAAGTCACGGGGACGCTGACCAAGGGATACCGAGACGATGAAACAAACCAGGCGCAACATAACCGAAGCGCTCAACCGGTCCACCGCGGCCACCTGGCTGTCCGGGGAGATCGGCGCGCAGGCGGCCGAGACCATTGCCGCGCGCGCCCGACTGCTCGGCACCACCCTGGTCAATCCCGGGCTGCTGCCCGACCCGGAAATCCAGCGCATGGTGGTGGAAAAGTTCGAAACCGGGTATGCGTCAGGGCATCAAATGGGCAAAGCCATGCTGGCGACCGGCAATCTGCTGTCACGCTGGTCGGCCACGCAGACCAGCCTCTCGACCCGGGCAGCGGTGGCTATGAGTAACCCTGCCAATGCGCTGTCAACCTGGGGCGAGTGGCTCACACAATCGACCCGGGTCAATCTCCGTCTGCTCTCCGAACTGGGACTGGTGGCTGCCAAGACCGCGGAACAGAGCATCAAGTCCGTGCACCGGGCGACCGCCGCCAATGCCCGGCGACTGCGTTCCGACACGGACACCTGACCACGGACCACGGACTCCCGATCCGCCGGCATGGAACCGCTCAGGCGTCGGGGGACTCCCGATAGTCGAAGGCCTGGGCATAGCGGGACAGGATGTAATCTCCGCAAGTCACCGGCGGGTAGTGCGGTGTTTCCGCACCGACAACGATCGCGGCCGGGTCGATGACAGTGTCGAAGTCAGGGTCGAAGAAAAAGGCCATCGAATAGCGGGCACCACCGGATTTGTTGATGACCCGATGGGGCGTGGACCGGAAACGATCATTGCTCCAGCGCGCCAGCAAATCACCGACGTTGACGACCAGGGTCGCGGGTATTGGCTTGGCGGTCAGCCATTCGCCATCGCTTGCCAGCACCTCCAGACCACCGGTATCGTCCTGCGACACCAGGGTTAGACAACCGTAGTCGGTATGCGGACCGACGCCGAACTGTTCCGTGCCCAGCGTTTCCGGCTGCGGCGGATAGTAGATGATCGAACCGCGTGACACCGGTCGGTTGACCCGCCCCACGAACTGCTCGGGCGCGAACCCCATCGTCACCGCACACGCACGCAGCAGCAGGGTGGCACAGCCACCCATGGCCGCATACCAAGCCGTCAATGCAGGTCGAAGCCCGGGCATGAACTCCGGCCAGTTGTTGGGGCCGAGCAAGGGGTTGCCCGCGGCGCGCTCCTCGGCATACTGCCGGGGAGACAATTCCAGACCGAAGACGTAACTCTCCTTCAGATCCGGGCGCGCACCCGGATACATTCTGGCCGCCCCGGTGGCCAGGAAACCGCGATGCCGGTCGTTGACGGCGACCTGCTGCTTGCGGTCCATGGATTGAGCGAAGAACTCGCGCGACAGCGCCCGCACGCTGTCAGTCAGTTGCTGCGACACACCGTGGCCACGCACATAGAAAAACCCGGGATCCCGGGCGGCAGCCTCCAGTTGTGCTCCAACTACGGCCAGGGCGCCCTGCCTGCCAGCTACCAGGTCTCCGATATCGATCACCGGTATCTCGCTGGCATCGATCTCACGGCTCGATGCATAGTTCATGAACAAGCCTCGGTGTTTGGCGATTTCCGTCAATCGCCTTGCGAGTAGTAACCGACCACATCACCCTCGGTGCTGACGCCGAGACCGTTGAGAAGCCGGTTTGAGTAGCTGAAGTAGGCGCACACCTGGTTGACTTCCAGAATCTCACCGTCATCCGCACCGGCCTCGCGCAGGCGGTCGATATCCCCGCGGGTCATTGCGCCCACCTCCAGTGTCAGCTTGCGGGTGTATTCCAGCAGTGCCAGTTGCTTGCCAGAGAATTCCGCCTCGGGGTGATTCTCACGCAGCGCCTTGCCAATACCCTCGGCCCGTTCGGGATCGTCCAGCAAACGGCAGGCGTTCGCATAATGGTGTGCGTAACTATATTCACAACCGTTCAAGGCACTGGTATAGCTGGCGACGGTCTCCAGAAACCAAAGCGGCAGGGTGTTGGCGTCGTGGTGGAGCACACTGCGGTACAGCGCCAGGTGTCCCGCCATGGTGTGCGGCCTGAGGCTGTGGGCCTTCATGACATTGTCCACCGTGCCCGCCGGCGTGCGCGCCAGTTCATACATGCGCAGCAGCTCTGCATCAGCATCGGCTTCATCGATGGTACGAATCCAGGCGACTTCGTTCATCGCCGTGCACTCGCGGGCGGTTCCCCGGACTGGCCGGGCGATTTCGGAGGTCGCGCGAAAATGCGCTTGACCATGGGCTCGAACACCTCGACCGGTAAGGTGTCGTAGTCGGCATCGATGGCATTCTGATCAAAGCACTCGACGAACTCGGCGGTCCATTCGAAGTGAGGGTGGCCACGCCAGTACTCGCGTCGATTGCGTTGGTCTGCGGCCAGATGGTGACAATGAACGTTCTGGAACAATGCATGATGTTCCAGCATCCAGCGGTTGCGCCCGGAGATATAGGCACCGAGCAACGCCGCGGCGAAGGCGCCGTGGTTGTGTGGGCAGGCGACGAAACCGATATCGTGAAACAGGGCGACCACGACGGTTTCTTCGTCCAGCCCGGCCCGCATCACCATGGTCGCGGACTGCAGACAGTGCTGATAGTTGTTGATCTGATAACCGAACGACGGTTCGTCGCGAGCGCAGGTGAGCATGCGCAGTGCCTGACCGGCCTGCTGCTCCGCATAGTAGACCGAACGTTGACGGTCGAGCACAACCCAGTCTTCGCGCGTAAAACCGTCCAGCGCCGGCGCTTCAATATAAGCCCATTCGGGATGCGCCAAGGGACTACGCGCGAGTGCCGATGCACCGTCAGATAGACTGGACCCACTCATCGCGCGCCGCCTTCGTCCGCACCCATGCGCCGCTCCAGTCGTCGCACCAAATGTGACACCACCAGGATCAACAGCAGATACTCCAGCACCAGGAAAGTATAGATCTCCAGTGGCCGGTACTGACTCACCACCAGTTCGTTGGCACGCCGGGTCAACTCGCTGTAGCCGATCACCGACACCAGCGATGACATTTTGAGCATGTAGACGAACTGATTGCCCAGCGGCGGCAGCACCCGGCGCACCGCCTGGGGCAGTATGACGTAGCGCAACTTGTCGGCATAGCTCAAACCCAAGGTGTCGGCGGCCTCGTGCTGCCCGCGGTCGATAGACTGGATACCGGCACGAAAGATCTCGGCTTCGAAGGCACTGTCGCAAAGAGCCAGAGAGATGATCCCCGCCGCAAAGGTTCCCAGGCTGATCGAGAACACGATGGGAAGGCCGTAATAGATCCACAACAGCATCACCAGAATCGGAATGGCACGGAAAATCTCCACATAGGTCCGGTTGAAGGCGCGCGCATAGCGGTTGGCAGACAATCCGGGCAACGCAACCGCCAACCCCACCAGCACCGATATCGTGATCGCCACCAGCGACACCGAAATCGTGTAGCCCAGCCCCCCGAGCAGGAACCTGATATTGGCCATGCCCTGCGGCGTGGTGGGCAGCACGGTATACCAGCCCCAAGTGTAGTTGTTGCCGCAGCCGGTCAGGAGCAACACTGCCGCCAAAGGATACAAGCCACGCATTGACCGAAATCCAGGGGCCGTCCTGGGCTTGCGTGCTGTGCGAGCACTTGGCCAAGTCTGGTGCTGATGATAAGTCACTGGCAACTACCCGGCATCCTGATTTTCTGCGCCAACCAGGTTTGCCACTGTTTGTAGTCCGGGCACGAGCGGTAAAGCCCGGAACCGGGTGTGTTGTAGATGAAACCACAAAGCTGAAGAGTTTCCCGCAGCTTCGAATGCCCCGAGACCAGGCCGCCGGTGGCCATTCCCATGGCATCCGCCAGGATACGGACCTCCTCAAGCGCGGCGCCGCAGTCCACACCCCATTGCGCCTCGATGCGCTGGCTGTTCACCGGAAACCTCTCGTTCGCCAACGACTCCTGGTCAGAGCGCTCATCCGCGGAAACCTGGCTGAGACTCAGCAACACTGGCAACAGCAGCGGCATCCTCAACGTCAGTGCGTCAATATCTGACTCAAGAACAACCGGGTGCGATCACTTTGCGGCGCATCGAAGAACTGCTCCGGTGCGGCCTGCTCGACGATCTCACCGTGATCCATGAAGATCATCTTGTCCGCGACCGTGCGCGCAAACCCCATCTCGTGAGTGACGCAAACCATGGTCATCCCCTCCCCGGCCAGTTCGACCATCACTTCCAGAACCTCCTTGATCATCTCCGGGTCCAGCGCCGAGGTAGGTTCGTCGAACAACATGATGCGCGGCTTCATACACAGGCTACGGGCGATCGCCACGCGCTGCTGCTGGCCCCCCGAAAGCTGGCGCGGGTATTTATCAGCCTGGTCGGGAATCCGTACCCGCTGCAGATAGTGTCTGGCCAGTTCCTCTGCTTCGACACGGGGCATGCGTCGCGCCCGCATCGGCGCCAGCATCAGGTTCTCCAGCGCGGTCAGATGAGGGAACAGGTTGAACTGCTGGAACACCATGCCCACTTCCCGCCGGATCGCCGCCACGCTGGCCGCATCGTCTCGCAGTTCGATACCATCGACGACGATGGTGCCCTGCTCATGCGTTTCGAGCCGGTTCATGCAACGGATCATGGTGGACTTTCCTGACCCCGACGGCCCGCACACGACCACGCGCTCTCCCTGGGCGACACACAGATCGATACTGTTGAGGGCCTGAAAGTCACCGAACCATTTGCTGACACCACGCATCTCGATCATGGGCGGTTGGTTGTCGACATCAGTCACAGGCATGAGTTCTTCGGGCGCAATCGCGTCAATCCGTCTAACATGTAGGGAGTTTGCGGGTCGCGCAAGCGTTTTCTTGCAACCAAATGGCTGGACCACAGCCAGGGGGAGAAGGTTCGATGAA
>CBDVAK010000194.1:0-6860 GCA_965371945.1 uncultured Candidatus Competibacteraceae bacterium | reverse complement strand
TTGCCGGACGGCACGATGCAGGAGTTCGACAAGGACCCCTACACCAGCTTTTGGCTGAGGGCCGGCATCGGTTTGCTCAGCCTGCTGCCGATCGAATCACAGCTTTGAGGCAGCGACAAGCGATCTCGATTCCCGTCCACCGACGCTTTGGCCCATGGCAAGCCTCAAAACAGCGTATAAATGAACGGCGCCACCGCGGATCCCTGGGTCAGCACGATAAGCGCGCCCAGCAGCAGCATTACGATGATAATGGGGGCCAGCCAGAACTTCTTGCGAACCCGCATGAAGCCCCACAGGTCTTTGATCAGATCCAGCATCAGTAAGGTCTCTCGAAATGGTTTGCCGGGTACTCGGTACTGGGTACCCGGTAGCTTTTGTCGGTTGTGAACTTTCTGGCCATGGGGTCTTTCCCCAGTATCCGCATGATCATGCCTGCCGGCAGGAACACCAGATAGAACAGCACCGCCAGAATGATCCGGGTGTTCACCCATCCCAGAACATGACCCACCGCCATCCAGCCGCGGTAGACCGGGCGCAAGGTATTGGGGAGCGTGAGCGCCCACAGCGCCAATACCGTTGCAACCACCCAGGGCCAGACCGGGAACGGGCGGTCGAACAGCCAGGGGAACAGCAGACCGAACAGGCCCACGATGATCGCGCCCGTGGTCAGCCCGAAATCCCGCAAGCCCTTCTTGTCCGGCTCAGGTAGGTGTGCCGTGATGCTCATCTCATTCGTCGTCCATGCGGTTGCAATGCAGACTAGAGTAGCTGCTTTTTGCCTGGAGGAGTGTGGGTGCATGTACGCACGTCACAGCCGATAACACCCCGGGCAATGGAGAAGAACCCAGCTCAAATTAATCCAGCTCGAACTCATCCTTCCAATTGTCATCCTTGTCCCATTCGGGTTGATCCTTCTTGTCCAGGAGCACGTTCTCCAGCACCAGATAGTCCATCTCCGTGCGCATGAAGCAGCGGTAAGCATCCTCAGGCGTACATACGATGGGCTCGCCACGGACGTTGAACGAGGTGTTGATCAGTATCGGGCAGCCCGTGCGCTGTTCGAACTCCTCGATGAGTCGATGAAAACGTGGATTGGTCTCTTTGTGCACCGTCTGCACCCGGGCCGAGTAGTCGACGTGTGTTACTGCCGGTATCTGCGAGCGTGGCACGTTGAGTTTGTCGATCCCGAACAGCTGCTGCTGCGCCTCGGACATGTGGATGCGTTTGTCTTCCCTGACCGGCGCCACCAGCAGCATGTAGGGGCTGGGACGGTCGATCTCGAACCAGTCGCCGACTGTTTCCGCCTTGGCCGCCGGCGCAAAAGGCCGGAATGATTCCCGATACTTGATCTTGAGGTTCATCACCGACTGCATCCTGGGGCTGCGGGGGTCGCCGATGATGGAGCGCCCACCGAGGGCGCGGGGCCCGAATTCCATGCGCCCGCCGAACCAGCCGACCACCTTGTCATCCGCCAGCGTATCCGCCAGCCTGGGCATCAACTGCTCATCCTCCAACTCGGTGTATTTGGCCCCGACGCCGTCCAGGTAGGTCTTGATCTCCGCGTTGCTGTGCGCACCGCCCAGGTAGGCGCCCTGCATGGCATCGGCAGCGCCGTTGAGAAGCCGGGGCTTTTGCAGATACTCGTTCCACACCGACAGCGCCGCCCCGAGCGCGCCGCCGGCATCCCCCGCGGCCGGCTGGATCCAGATCTCCTTGAAGGGTCCCTCCCGCAGCAAACGGCCGTTGGCGACGCAGTTCAAAGCCACGCCACCTGCCAGGCAGAGATTCTCGGCATCCAGTTCCTGCTGGACGGTGCGCGCCAGACGCAGCACGATCTCTTCGGTGACGGTCTGGATGGAGCGGGCGATATCCATCTCCTTCTGGCCGACCTCCGATTCGGGTTTACGGGGCGGACCGCCAAACAGGTCGTGGAAGCGGGGACCGGTCATGGTCAGACCCGCGGCGTAGTTGAAATAACTCATGTCGAGCCGAAAGGTGCCGTCTTCCTTGAGATCGAGAAGGTTGTCGAGGATCAGGTCCCGGTAACGGGGTTCGCCATAGGGCGCCAGCCCCATGAGCTTGTACTCACCGGAGTTGACCTTGAAGCCGGTGTAGTAGGTAAACGCGGAATAGAGCAGTCCCAGGGAATGGGGGAAATCGATCTCCCACTTGGCTTCGAGCTTGTTGCCCTGGCCCAGCCACACTGAGCTGGTGGCCCATTCCCCCACGCCATCCAGACACAATACGGCGGCTCGCTCAAAGGGGCTGGGGAAGAAAGCCGATGCAGCGTGGGAACGGTGATGTTCGTTGAACAGCAAAGGAGGCAGCACCTTCTCCTTGAGCCCCCCCAATGCCGCCAACTCCTTCTTGAGCGTGCTCTTCAGATACAGCTTCTCCTTGAGCCAGATGGGCATCGACGCAACAAAGGAGCGAAACCCGCGTGGTGCGTAGGCGAGATAGGTTTCCAGCAGGCGCTCGAACTTGACCAGCGGTTTGTCGTAGAACACCACGTAATCGACATCGCTCAGCGAAAGCCCGCCCTCTGTCAGGCAAAACGCCAGGGCGTGGCCCGGAAACCGCGCATCGTGCTTTTTGCGGCTGAAGCGTTCTTCCTGTGCTGCCGCTCGAATGTTGCCATTGGTGACCAGACAGGCCGCGCTGTCGTGGTAGTAAGCGGATATTCCGATTATGTTCAAAGGTCTCTCTTTGTGCGCGAATTCGTGGATGGTGGCTATCGTACCAGTCTGCCCGGCATCGCGCGTCTCCCCTGTGGTCCCGGCCTTGTAGCTGAGACCGGATGCGGATTCAGAACGTGTTAACGTGCGCCGCAGGCAACAACGGTATCCGGGAGCCATGGCAGCCAGCAGCGGAGGCATCACTGAACCCGGCTGCGACGCGGTTCGCAGGTCCGGGACCAGCAAGCAATCTGTGTTCCTGCCGCGAACGATCTGCAGAGCAATTAGCTTATGGAAGTTGCCAGGACCCTGGGTTTGTTCGTCGTGACCGCGCTGGCCGAGATCGTCGGTTGCTATCTGCCCTATCTCTGGCTCAAGGAGGATAGGTCGGCCTGGCTGCTGTTACCCGCCGTGATCAGCCTGGCCGCGTTTGTCTGGCTGCTCACGCTGCACCCGCATGCGGCGGGACGTGTCTATGCCGCCTATGGCGGCGTCTATGTAAGTGTCGCCCTGGGGTGGCTGTGGGCTGTCGATGCGGTCCGGCCTACCCTCACCGACTGGGTTGGTGTCGGCGTGTCTCTGATCGGGATGGCGATCATCATGTTTGGGCCCCGTTTTACCTGAGTAAACGTGAGGGATAACTTCCCGATTCATATAAGCGGCTGCTGATGTTGGGGACGGGAGAACAATTGTGGTGACCGACGCAGGGCATTATCCTGAGATCCGCGCCGCAATCGCGCGTTTGTGCGAGCGGTTCCCGGGCGAATATTGGCGTCGCCTTGACCGCGAAAGGGCCTATCCCGGCGAGTTCGTACAGGCGTTGACCGAAGCGGGCTATCTCGGCATGTTGATTCCCGAGTGCTATGGCGGCAGCGGCCTGCCGGTATCGGCGGCCGCGGCGGTGCTGGAAGAGATTCACCGGGCCGGCTGCAATGGTGCCGCCTGTCACGCGCAGATGTACATCATGGGTACTGTTCTTCGCCATGGCAGCGAACAGCAGAAACAGCGTTATCTGCCCGGCATTGCCAATGGCGAACTGCGCTTGCAGGCGTTCGCGGTCACCGAACCCGGCAGCGGCAGCGACACCCTGGCGCTTACCACCGTGGCCGAGGCACAGGGGGATTCCGGTTACCGGATCAACGGACAAAAAGTCTGGACCTCGCGTGCGGAACACTCAGACCTGATGTTGTTGCTGGCGCGGACCACCCCCCGCGACCGGGTCAAAAAACGCACGGAAGGGCTGTCGGTATTTCTGCTGGACATGCGTGAAGCGGTGGGCAACGGGCTGGAGATACGGCCTATCCGAACCATGATCAACCATGCCACCACCGAAGTATTTTTCGATGATCTGATGATACCCGCGGATAGTTTGATCGGTAAGCGGGATCTTGGCTTTCGCTACATACTCGATGGCATGAATGCCGAACGGATATTGATCGCGTCCGAGTGCCTGGGTGATGCCGACTGGTTCATCCGCAAGGCCACCGAATATGCCGGTAGCCGCCGCGTATTCGGGAGGCCGATCGGCCAGAATCAGGGGATACAGTTTCCGATCGCGCAAAGCTACGCGGCTATGCAGGCGGCGCGGTTGATGTGTCTGCAGGCCGCGGAACTGTACGAATCGGAACAACCGTGCGCGGCCGAGGCCAACATGGCCAAGCTGCTGGCCTCCGAGGCATCCTGGCAGGCCGCCGACATGTGTATGCAGACCTACGGCGGTTATGCGTTCGCCGAGGAATACGATATCGAGCGCAAGTTTCGAGAGGCCCGTTTGTATCGCATCGCGCCGGTGTCCAACAACCTGGTGCTCAGCTATCTGGCCGAGCACGTGTTGGGACTGCCTCGATCCTATGGCTGAAGGTCCTCTCGAAGGCCTGCTGGTATTGTCGCTGGAGCAAGCGGTGGCGGCGCCGTATTGTTCGTCACGGCTGGCCGATGCCGGCGCGCGGGTGATCAAGGTGGAGCGTGCGGAGGGCGATTTCGCCCGTCACTACGACCACGTCGTCCACGGTGAGAGCAGCTATTTCATATGGCTGAACCGCGGCAAGGAATCGCTCACCGTCGACATCAAGAATCCGCGGGATGCTGCTTTGCTGCAGCGGATCATTGCCCGTGCCGATGTGTTCATACAAAACCTGGCGCCGGGCGCGGCTGCGCGTGCAGGTTTCGACTCAGCTCAGTTGCGCAAGCGCCATCCGCGACTGGTCACCTGCGACATCAGTGGCTACGGGGACTGCGACGGCTTCGCGGATATGAAGGCCTACGATTTGCTGGTGCAGGCGGAGAGTGGTTTGTGCTCGCTGACCGGTTCACCCGAGGCGCCGGGACGAATGGGTGTGTCCGGCTGTGATATCGCCTGCGGCATGTACGCCACCATGGGGGTTATGGAGGCGCTCTACGCCCGCGAGCGCAGTGGCATCGGATCGGCGGTTGATACCTCGTTGTTCGGGAGCATGGCGGAGTGGATGGCGGTGCCGCTGATGGTGTACGAGTACGGTGGCAAAGCGCCTCTGCGCACGGGCCTCAAACACCCCATGATCCAGCCCTATGGCGCCTACCAGACCCGTGGTGGCGCACCGATCCTGATCGCCATTCAGAACGAGCGTGAGTTCGCCGACCTGTGCCGCGAAGTGCTGCAGCGCCCCGAGTTGCCTGCCGATCCACGTTTCCACGACAACCCTGCGCGGCTTGCACATGTCGAGGAGCTGGATGCCATCATCAACGGGGTTTTCACCGACCTGCCGCGCCAACAACTGTTGGCCGGTCTCAAACAGGCCAGGGTTGCCTACGGTGAACTCAACGATGTCGCCGGTCTGGCCAGCCACCCGGCACTGCGGCGTATCTGCGTACAGACACCGTCCGGCCCCGCCAGTATTGCCGCGCCGGGCGTGCACCTCGACGCACGCGCTGTGGTGGAGGCACGGGTTCCGGCGATCGGTGAACACAGCGCGGCGATCCGCGCGGAGTTTGCACCGAGTTGAACCGGAGCACCGAAAACAGGCCAGGCAAAGATCCGGCAGACTGGGTGGGCAAGGAAGTTACTCAGCATTCGCTGTTGACCGGCTGGCAGTCAGACGCGCTGGCGGCGACCCTGGATCGTGATGAAGCACCGCTGCGGCAGGGCGAGCCGATTCCGCCCGGCTGGCACTGGTTGTATTTTCCCGAGATCGTCCGCCTTGCCGACACCGGCGTCGATGGCCACCCCGCTACCGGCGGTTTCATGCCGCCGGTGCCATTGCCACGACGCATGTGGGCCGGCAACCGCATGCAGTTTCTGCAACCGTTGCGGGTCGATGAGCAGATACAGCGGCGTTCCGTCATCGAGTCGGTGAAGCACCGGGAGGGTGCTTCCGGCCCCCTGTTCTTTGTCACCGTTCACCATGAGATCAGCGGTCCGGGCGGCCTCGCCACGATCGAGGATCACGATCTCGTCTATCGCGGACCGGCCGGTCGCGCGGCGCTTCCACCGCGGCCACCCGCCCGGCAGGCCCGCTGGACGCGTGTCGTGGAGCCGTCACCGGTGATGATGTTTCGATTCTCGGCGTTGACGTTCAACAGTCATCGCATCCACTACGACTACCGCTTTGCGACCGCGCAGGAAGGCTATCCGGGCTTGCTGTTCCACGGCCCGTTGACCATGATTCTGCTCATGGATCTGCTGCGCAGAGAACTGCCGCGGGCAGATCTGCAGGCGTTTTCGGTGCGCGCTACGGCACCGATCTATGACAACGGCAACTTTACAATCCACGCTGACCCTGATGCCGGCGGTAATCAGGCAACGTTGTGGGCGACCACCGCAGACGGGGGCATGGCGATGTCCGCCGAAGCCCGTTACCAAATTCCCTGATCGGCCCGTTGGCGCCTTCGCCGGGTCCGCCGACCATGAAAGGAAGCAATGATGTATGCAAGCCGGTTGGACATGGCAACCCGCAGGGCCCGCATGAGCGTATTCATCGTGTTGGCCTTGTCGGCTCTGGCCTGGGTAGCGGTGATTCCTGCCCTGGCCGCCACCACGGGCGGTGCGGAGATCGACTGGTTCCAACTTGGTATGGGACTGTTCGGCGGCTTGTCTTTGTTTCTGCTGGGCATGGACCAGATGTCGGACGGTCTCAAAGCGGCCGCCGGAGACAGCCTGAAAAATGTGCTCGCCAAACTGACCACCAACCGTTTCAGCGGTGCCCTGAC
>CBDVAK010000193.1:0-6863 GCA_965371945.1 uncultured Candidatus Competibacteraceae bacterium | reverse complement strand
CCGCTGTCCGGGGTTGCGGAAGAGAACGCATTCAAACAGTTCTGGTCTGACATGAAAGCCAATTTCGATGCGCTTGGTGAGGTCGTGTCCGACGCGGATTCCTCAGATCAGGACTCTGGTGGAACGGTTGCCGAGGCGCCAGCCGAGCCAGAGGAGGTAGCGCCGGCGTCCGCTGTCGATGTCAGGTTCAGCCAGGATATCCTCAACCGGCTTGGCTATCGCGCCGGTACGGTCGATGGCGTAGAGGGGCCCCGAACAGCCCGGGCGATCACCGCCTACGGGCGGGACCGGGATCTGCAACTCGCTGGCAAGGTGGATGCGGAGTTGCTGGCCGCTCTGCGGCAGGAACATCCACCTCGACGTCCGAAGAGTGCGAGGCATGTACCTAAGGCCGCCAGCGCGGTAGTGCCGCGCAAGCCGGATACCGTCGCGGCCACGGTGGTTGTGGAGCGCGAGAATATTCAGTCGGAACCGGATGTGCTTGACGTGCGCAGCTTCGAGTTCCGTGGCATACGCCTGGGCGACACCATGGATCGGGTCAACTCGGTATTTACCAGCGCGCGCATCGAGCCGGAGACACAGTCCCGTGGTGACCAGCGTCTGGTCAAATCCTACTACGGCTTTGATGACAAGGCCGGCGTGTTCTTTCGTTTCGACCGCGAGCGCAGACTGTATCGGTTCAGCAGCGGGCAGGTGATCCAGGGCGCGGTCAGCATCGCACGAGTCAGGGAGCGCCTGATCGCCAAGTATGGAGCCCCGAACGGCGGTGAGCGAATCGTGGCACAGAGCAAAACGGGCAGGATGCGCTGGATCACCGGCCGCGGCGCGAATCAGGCGGGTCTCGAGGTGACGGTGCAGTTGTTGCCGACGGAAAACATAACCAGGGTCAACACCCGCTTGTGGGACGATCGGGCGGCCAGTCGCAACGAGGCGCAGTGGGTGCACGAGTTCAAGAGCATGGCGCGGGTCCGCGATGCTGCCAGCGAGGTTGAGCTGTGAGCGTCCCCCGCACCGACCGGGTTGCCGCGAACGAGGTCGCTGCGTCCTCGGGTGGTGAGGTCGTCTATACTTCCGGACTGGGCATCTATCTGGTGAGTCGCGACTATTGCGATCTGACCGGTGCGAACACCTACTCTGTCAGGCCCAGCGTTCTTGCGCGGACCACGAACCTACGCGAAGGCATCGAGGATGAAACCGAGGCGGTACGGATGGCACAGGGGTTCGAGGATGCCGAGATCGATTCCGAAGCCGCACGGGATGGCATGGGTGCCGTGGCGCGTCACCCCGACCGGAAATCCTGATCGCGCCAAAGCGGGCGCATACAGTTACCGCGCTCCGGTGCTCGCGGGCAGCCGCTCCAGAATAGATTCCGGCGCCTGACCTCGGTCCGGCAGTGTTCGCTGCTGGCAGCAGAACCGCTGCGTTTCGGAATCGATCCCACGCCTACCAATGACCTCTCTTTCTCTAATCCGTTCCCAGCACCTGGCTACACGGTGGTTGGTATTGAGTGCCGGTTTCGTGGCGTTCTACTATCTGGCGGCCCGGCTCGGTTTGACGGTTGGCCATGACAGCGGCCTGATATCGCCGGTATGGCCGTCCTCCGGGCTGGCGCTTGCGGCAGTACTGTGGTTGGGGCCGGGATCGTGGCCGGCGATCGCGCTGGGCGCCTTCCTGGTCAATGTATTGACTGGCCTGGAAGCCGGTACCGGTGACGCCGCACAGATCCTGAAGTTTTCGGCGATCATCGGATTCGGCAATGCCCTGGAAGCCGTGCTGGGTGCCTGGCTGACAGGATCGAGGGCGGCAGCCCGGCGTATGCTGGACGATCCGGTCGCTGTTTTCCGGTTCTTCGGGATCGCAGTGCTGGCAGCGGCCGCGGGGAGTGGGGTAGGGGCGACTGCCGCGTGTCTGTCGCAGTTGGCGTCCTGGTCACAGTTTCCCTCATTGTGGTCGATGTGGCTGGTCGGTGATGCGCTGGGGATGCTGTTGCTGACGCCGTTGCTGCTGGTGTGGATGCAGGCGCGGGGCTCCGCAGGTTGGTTCCGGCGCGGGTTGAAGCCCGCTGGCTATTTGCTGGGGGTGGCCGGCGGTGGCCTGGTGTTCCTGTCGGGAACCCTGCCCGCGGTGATTGCGGGGGTGGGAACCTCGCTGGTCATCGGGCTGCTGTTTCTGGGGGGGCTGCTGTTCGGGCCGAGAACCACCACGCTGTCGGTGGTGGTGCTGGCTACGGTCGCGGTGTGGGGTAGGTTGCAATCGAGTGGTTCGTTGGCCGGCGCTACCACCGAGCAGGCGCTGCTCAGTCTGCAGGTGTTTGTCGGCGTGGTCGCGATTGCAGTCGCCGCTCTCAGCGCCAGTCAGCGCCGTTGGCGACGATCGGCGCAGGCACTGCGCGACCACCGCCACGGGCTTCAGAACCAGCTCGATGCACTTTCGGAAGCGCTCGTCAGCATCGATGCCGGAGGTCGAATCAGCGGCTTCAATGCGGCGGCATCAGAACTCACGGGATGGCGCAGGTCGCGTGCCCTGGGCCAGACACTGGAAGTGGTCTTGCCAGAACTTCCGGCGCCGTCCGAAGACCGCAGCGGCACGGCAGTGCTGCGGTCTCAGTCACTCGGCGGCCAGCCGAAAACGGTCGAGTACAGATGCTTGCCTTTGACCCGGACGCCAAACCGGAGCGGTGGACGCTTCGTGGTGTTGCGGGACATCACCCGGCAATTGCAGTTGGCCGAGCAGCTCGAATATCATATCAATTTCGACCCGCTGACCGGTTTGCCCAACCGACAGTCGTTCGAGGCGAGGTTGGGGCGGGCGCTGGATCTGGCCGGTGTGTCCGATACCTGCTATGTGCTCTGCCACCTGGGCGTCGATGGCATCAAAGTGGTCAATGACTCGGCGGGGTTGATGGCGGGTGACCAGTTGCTGCAGCAACTGGCCAGTCTGTTCGCAAGCCGGATCCCCGATCGGGCCGTGCTGGCGAGGATCGGTGGCGACGAATTCGGTCTTTTGTTCGAAGACAGTACCCTGGACAGTGGCAGCAAAGTCGCCGAAAGCCTGGTTGCCGCGGTTGCTGATTTTCATTTTGTCTGGGACGCCAAGCGTATACAGGTGGGAATCAGTGCCGGCATCACCTTCGTGGACGGCAGCACTGCTGATGCGGCGGAGGCTCTGGCACAGGCTGATGTTGCTCGTTATACGGCGCGGGATACCGGTGGCGGCCGGGTCTGTGCCTATAATGCGAGCGATGACGAATCCCGATGGAGGCACCGTGAAATCGAACGTGCCGCCAGCCTGCGCCACGCGGTGGATCACGATCGCCTGCTGCTGTACTGCCAGCCCATCGTTGCGCTGCGTCCGCAGCCCGGAGAGGCACAGCATTTCGAGGTGCTGGTAAGACTACGGGGAGACCAGGGCGAGATCATACCCGCGGCCGAGTTCATGCCGGCAGCAGAACGTTTTGGGATTGCCCCCACCATCGATCGCTGGGTGGTCAGGCGGGTTCTGCGAGACTGCAACGCGCTGTTGTCCAGCCTGCCCCAGGTACAATTGTCGGTCAATCTGTCGGGCTTATCGCTGGCCGACCAGTCACTGACGGAGTTTGTGCTGGCTGAATTGCTTGCCAGCGGGGTGCCCGCCGAGCGTCTGTGTTTCGAGGTGACCGAGACCGCGGCCATCCACAATCTGAGTAACGCCACCCGGTTTATCGAAGCAGTTCGTCAACGTGGTGGCCGTGTCTCCCTGGACGATTTTGGCAGCGGCCTGTCTTCGTTCGGATATCTGCGCAGCCTGTCGGTCGACTATCTCAAGGTTGACGGTGGCATCGTGCGCCACATCGCGGACAGCCCTGCCGACCTGAGTATTCTCAAGGCGATTGCTGACATCGCGACCGCGCTGGACATCAGGACGGTGGCCGAGTACGTTCACAATCGCCCGGTATTGCAGTGTCTTCGCGAGATCGGCATCGACTACGCTCAGGGCAGCTATGTGGGGGAGCCGATTCCGATCGAGGAGATCCCCCGCCATCTCACCCGGACATCGCTGGCTGGCTGAGTTCGCGCCAGCGATGGCAGGCCACCTGGTGACCCGCCGCAGCCTGCTCCAGCACTGGACTGTGCTGTCGGCAACGGGATTCGGCGTACGGGCAGCGGGTGTGGAAAAGGCAGCCTGGCGGTGGTGACAGGGGTGAGGGCAGATCGTCTCCCAGTATCTGGTGCCGGCGGCCGCGCTCGATCACAGGGTCCGGTATCGGCACCGCGGATATCAATGCCCGGGTGTAGGGGTGCAGCGGCGTGGCGTAGAGACTGTCACGATCGGCATGTTCGACCACACGGCCCAGATAGAGCACCATGATCCGGTGACTGATATGGCGCACGACGCTGAGATCATGGGAAATGAACAACAGTGAAATCCCCACACGTTGTTGCAGGTCCATCAACAGATTGACGATCTGCGCCTGGATCGAAACGTCCAGGGCACTCACCGGCTCGTCGCAGATGATCAACCGGGGGTTCAGTATCATGGCTCTGGCGATACCGATTCGCTGGCATTGACCACCGGAGAATTCGTGCGGGTAGCGATTCGTTTGTGCTGCCAGCAACCCGACCGTCTCCATGGTCTTTACGACCCGCTTCTGGAGCATATCGGCGGGCAACCCGGGTTGGTGAATCTTCAGGGGTTCGGCGATGATTTCGCCGATCGTCATGCGCGGATCAAGCGAGGCCAGCGGATCTTGAAAGATGATCTGCAGGTCTTTGCGCAGGTCGCGCATGGCACGCGAATCCAGTTTGCCCAGTTCCCGACCCAACCAGTGGACCGTGCCCGAGGTGGACGGTATCAGTTGCAGGATCGCGCGCCCCAGTGTCGACTTCCCGCAACCTGATTCGCCGACGACTCCCAGGGTCTCGCCGGTGCCGATCTCCAGGCTGACCTCGTCCACCGCCCTCAACAGCCGTGTGGTCGCGAGCAGGCGCTGGCGAACCTTGACCGGAAAACAGACACTGAGGCCATCGACACTCAGGATCACTTCATCGCGCTTCATGGTTCAGTGTTCTTGCAGGTGGCAGCGTTTCATGTGTCCCGGCCCGATGTCCCTGAGCTGCGGCCGGGTTTGCCGGCACCGGTCCCAGGCATGATCACAGCGTGGCGCGAACGCGCAACCTGCTGGCAACGCCTGCAGGTCGGGTGGTTGCCCGCGAATAGTCGGCAACCGCCCGTGACCGGATTGGTCGAGACGTGGACTGGAAGCCAGCAGTCCCCGGGTATAGGGATGTTGGGGCCGGGAAAACAATATGTCGACCGGGGCCGACTCGACGATACGCCCTGCATACATGACCATGACCCGGTCGCAGAGACCCGCCACCACTCCCAAGTCGTGGGTGATCAGTACGATGGCGGTTGATGTGTGTTTGTGCAGATCGCGCAGCAGGTCGAGGATCTGTGCCTGGATGGTGACATCCAGCGCAGTGGTGGGTTCGTCGGCGATCAGCAGCCCGGGTTCGCACAGCAATGCCATCGCAATCATGACCCGTTGTCTCATCCCCCCGGAAAATTCGTGCGGGTACATGTGGACACGCCGTGCGGCTTCAGGAATACGCACTTGTTCGAGCATGCTGGTGGCACGCCGCAGGGCCTCGGACGCTGTCATGCCGCGATGTCGGATCAGCACTTCGGTCAGTTGGGTGCTGACGCGCAGGTAGGGGTTCAGCGAGGTCATGGGATCCTGGAAGACCATGCTCATGTGGCCACCGCGGATGGCGTTCAGCTCACGTGGTCGGATACCGATCAGTTGCTGGCCGCGGAAACGGGCACTACCTGTGCAACAGCCATTCTCGGCCAGCAGTCCCATCACCGCAAGAAACAGCTGGCTCTTGCCTGAACCCGACTCCCCGACCACGCCGAGCGTCTGACCGCTCGCGATTGCCAGACTGACATTGCTGACCGCTTCCACCCTGCCCCCTACCGTTGCAAACTCGACACTGAGTTCGCTGATATCGAGTACGGTGCCTGATTTCGTAGCGGTTGCCACGGTTGTTTCAGCGGTCCCTGGGGTCGAGAGCATCGCGGATACCGTCACCCACGAAATTCAGACAAAACAGACTGATCGCCAGGACCGTGGCTGGAAACGCCAGCATCCAGGGCGAACTCTCCATCTGTGTCGCCCCTTCGCTGATCAGTACCCCCCAGCTCGTCATTGGCTCCTGAACGCCCAGCCCCAGAAAGCTCAGAAACGATTCGAAAAGGATGACCTTGGGTACCAGCAGGGTCATGAACACCACCACCGGGCCGACCAGGTTGGGGATGATGTGGCGTGCGATGATGCGCATGTGGCCGGCGCCGCAGGCGCGCGCGGCCTCGACGAATTCACGGTGTTTGAGAGTCAGGGTCTGGCCGCGCACGATACGGGCCATATCAAGCCATTCGACCGCACCGATGGCGACGAAAATGAGCACGATGCTGCGCCCGAAGTAGACCATCAGCAGGATGACGAAAAACATAAAGGGCAGTGCGTAGAGTATGTCGACGATGCGCATCATCAGCTGGTCGATGCGACCCCCGAAGTAACCGGCCACCGCGCCGTAACTGACTCCGATCACCAGACTCACCCCAGTGGCGACCAGACCGACCATCAGCGACACCCGACCCCCGTACAGGGTCCTTACCAGCAGATCCCGGCCGTTGGCGTCGGTGCCGAAGTAGAATCCGGCCTGCCAGTCGGGCGGTGAGGCGATATAGTCCCAGTAAATCTCGTCCAGGGGGTGGGGGCTCAGATAGGGGCCGAAAACCGAGGCAACTGAGATCACCGCCAACAGGATCAGGCTGACCCGCGCTGCGCGGTTGCGCAGCAGCCGGTCGCGAGCATCCATCCA
>CBDVAK010000192.1:0-6863 GCA_965371945.1 uncultured Candidatus Competibacteraceae bacterium | reverse complement strand
GTCAGTTGCTGAAGGCCTGGATTCCGGTCTGTGCGCGACCGAGGATGAGCGCATGGATATCGTGTGTGCCTTCGTAGGTGTTTACCGCCTCGAGGTTGAGCACGTGCCTTATGACATGATACTCGTCGGATACGCCATTGCCGCCGTGCATGTCGCGCGCGTTGCGTGCAATCTCGAGTGCCTTGCCGCAACTGTTGCGCTTGATCAGTGAAACCACCTCCGGTGCTGCGCTGCCCTGATCCATGAGCTGACCTACCCGCAGCGTTGCCTGCAGGCCGATACTGATCTCAGTCTGCATGTCGGCCAGCTTTTTCTGAATCAGTTGATTGGCGGCCAGCGGCCGCCCGAATTGTTTGCGGTCCAGGGTGTATTGCCGGGCCGCGTGCCAGCAGAATTCAGCTGCACCCAGGGCGCCCCAGGCAATGCCGTATCGAGCCCGGTTCAGACAGCCGAACGGACCACCCAGACCCCGCGCGCCAGGGAGCTGGTTCTGTTCGGGGACCTCGACATCATCCATGACAATCTCCCCGGTAACCGAGGCCCGCAGCGAAAACTTGCCCTCGATCTTGGGTGTGGTCAGCCCCTTCATACCCCTTTCCAGCACAAATCCCCGGATCACATCTTCATCGTCTTTCGCCCAAACCACGAACACGTCGGCGATGGGGGAATTGGTGATCCACATCTTGGCACCTTTCAGCAGCCAGCCGCCATCCACCCGGCGGGCCCGGGTCTTCATGCCGCCGGGATCGGAACCGTGATCGGGTTCGGTCAGGCCGAAGCAGCCCACCCATTCGCCGCTGGCCAGTCTGGGTAGATAGTGCTCGCGTTGCTGTTCGGAACCGTAGGCGTGGATGGGGTGCATGACCAGGCTGGACTGCACGCTCATTGCGGAGCGGTAGCCGGAATCGACCCGCTCCACTTCACGAGCCACCAGCCCATAGCAGACATAGTTGAGGCCAGCGCAGCCGTAACCGTCGATGGTGGCGCCCAGCAGACCCAGCTCCCCCATTTCGTTCATGATGTCGCGATCGAAATGTTCGTGCCGGTGCGCTTCCAGAATACGCGGCATCAGCCGTTCCTGGCAGTATTCTCGCGCACTGTCGCGCACCATACGTTCTTCGGTGCTGAGTTGCTGGTCGAGCAGGAACGGATCCTGCCATTGAAAAGTCGGGCGCCCGGGGCCGGTCATTTCGTTGTCACTCCTCAATCATTGTCACTGGGCGGTCCCCGACTCGGCATCGGACAGAGCGGTGGGCTCCGCCGTACGGTCCGGGTTCGAACACTGCATGCGCAACCGGCTCCGGTAGTCTTTGCAACCATCCAGGAACGCACCTGTGGTCTTGTGCATCGGCACTCTGGCTCCCGCCAGATAGGTGATAACATCCTTGCCTTCCCGCAGTAGCTTGCCACCGTCGAGGAAACGCAGGCTCTCGTCAGCACCGGTGAGGGGTATCGGCTCAAATGTCTCGATGGCTTCGCTGGCCGCCACGAATCTCGGCCACACCTGGAATATGTCCGGATCGCTCTTCATTGTTTCGCATTCCTGGCGCGCGGCGGTAGCCAGTTCCAGCAACAAAGCACCGACATTGCGAAAGGCCGGCAATAGTTCCAGCAGTTCGATCAGCGATGCCGCGACACGGTCGATTTCACGCATGGTTTGGGCGATCTTGACATAGCGACTCTCGTAGAAACGATCGATGGGCATGGTGAAGGCTTTCAATGGCTCGCCCCACAACTCGTCTATACCTTCGTGACCACTGTAGTGCCTGACCTCGCCGGCCAGTTGCAGGGCTTCCTGAAAATAGTTGCCGCAGCGCGTCATCAACTCATTGTCATTGCGGATTTCCACACCCTTGGCAACCAGGTCGACCAGTGCGGTGAATATGTCGGTGGCACGGTTGAACAGAGCACCGGCCAGCATGGCGGCATTGACCCGTTTACGCGCTGGATCAGTTTCCCGTTGCCAGGCGTCCCGCGCCATTTCCAGTTTTTCGCCCGGAGTATTGATCCCGGCCTCGGTCAGATGGAAGGTGCGTCGCGTCAGTCCTTCGATCAGATGTTTGCGGGCAGCCAGAGAGTCGGTTGGGGGATCGTAGTGGCGGATCCAGTAGCCGTCATAGTAGATGCGGGACCTGCCAGCCACCACCCGACGGGTGCCATTTTCGACTGTGTCGCTCATTGATCGGAAATCAGACCGGTTTGATGGTGACCCGCCCCGTGTACCGAGAGTTTCGGGCCGGCTGGCTGTTTGGAGCGGTACATGGCGGCATCCGCCTGGTTTGGAAGTTGTTCGAGTTCGTCGACATTGCAAACCCTGGCGGAGGCAAGACCTATGCTTACGCATAGTGGTTCGTTGATTCCAAGCTGCTCCGACGGATAATCGCTGATGGCTTTGAGGCAGAGGTTCGCCAGTGCCTGACCCTGGTCCTGGGTTTGGTGCTGGAACATGGTCGCGAACTCGTCACCACCCAATCGGTAGAGTGGGGCAGCGCCTTGCAGGCAGCCTTCGATGAGTCGGGCTACGGTACGGATCACCCGATCTCCGCATTCGTGGCCATAATGATCATTGATCGACTTCAGCTCGTCGCAGTCGATCATCAGGAATGTCACTGATCGTGGACTTTCCTCAACCTGCTGTCGCAGTGCCTGCCAGTCTTCATCGAACGACAGGCGATTGCGCGTGCCCGCCAGCGCATCGATATGCGCGAGATCCCATAGTTCCGAGTTCTTGCGATCGAGATCAGCGTGCAATCTGCCGAGGTCGCGGTCGTATTCCGCCAGGGATTCACCAAGTTTCTGCAACTCGCGGACCCTGAATTCGGGTGGCCGGGTGTGATGCGAGCCGCGCAGGCTGCCGCGCAGGGCGGTTACGAATGATTCCATGCCGCGCAGCGGATGGACCAGATACTTGTGAGTCAGCAACACACCGATGACAAACAACAGCACATTGATCACCACCAGCAGCACGGTGCCACGATTGACTGCCTCCAGCAACGGCAGCATTTCCGAAGTTGCGGGAAGTTGGTAGCGGGCGTAGCGGGGCAAATCGGTCACCGCGACCTGCTGCTCGGGTGGCAGATCGAAATCCAGGGTATCGGGCTGCAGTTTATTGAACTGATATATCTCCGGAAGTGCCAGCGGCAGGGAAATACGCACACCCAGATAACCAATCGGTGGCCACTGTCCGCGCTGGTCGAGGATGGGTACGAAGTTGAACAAACTGGCGCCATAGCCATCCCAGGCCAGGAAAGTTCTCTCGTCCGGCAGGATCTCCGGTAAAGGTGTTTCATTGATCCAGGACAGCGACTGACGTTCGGCTGTGTAGACCTCCATCCATTGTACGTAGTGCGGTACCCGGGCCGGGTTCATCAAGCGGTTGCGCCACCAGAACTGGTAGTAGACAGGATTGTCCACCTGTTTTCGGGTTTCGTCCCACAGTGCCACCTCGCGCAGGATCGAGCGCGAATCGGCCACCAAAGTTCTGATCGCCTGACCGAGTTCCGCCTCCGCGGCACGGATTTCAGTGCCACGCGCCAGTTGGTTGATCTGCTCGACCCGCACCGCGGTGTAGATGGCAACAGCGGCGAGGACCAACGCACCGAGCCCGAGCACCAGACCCGCGTAGGTGGAGACACTGGGCCGGCGGACTTGGGAGCCCGGACGGTTCCTGGTCGCCGGAACAACGGCTGCTGCTGCTCCCTTCGTTGGCGAATCGGGCATCATCTCGCTGCGCGCAATCTCCCTGCCGATACCGATGCAAACCGGGACCGACTGATGCTACTGGGACAGGCGCATTTTGTAGGCTTCCAGTTCTTCCCGCGTCAGCTCGCCGTCGTTGTTCTGGTCGATCTCGACGAAATCGTGACGTGAGCTGTTGACATACTCTTGCAGAGTCAGACCGCCGTCACTGTTGTCATCCGCTGCATCCATTGCTTCATCCGTGATTTCGTGATCGTCGCCGGCGTCGATCACGCCGTCACGGTTGACGTCGATGAAATAGAACTCGTCGACGGCAAATTTTCGATACTCGCCGGCATCGACGACGCCGTCGTCATTGACATCGGCAGTATCGAAACCGCTGACGGGCTCGGGGGTGCCGGTGTCCGCCCATGCCGGCGCCAGTGACCAGACCATCACCGCCAGCGCAGCCGGCAGAGTGCTGCGTAAAAAATCGGTTACAAGCATCATCGTTACTCCGTCCTATCGATTTACTGGGTGCGCCAGGTGCCATCGCCACCTCGACAGGCGGTTCCCTGAACAGTTTCGGATTTGCCCTCGATCACCACCTGGCTTTCAAACTTGCGGCAATAGGTGCCGTCCGACTGCTGGTAGGTCTGGGTGGGGGTCACTGTCCCATAGTGACCGGAATCCGGGTTGCGCCAAGTCACGGACTGGCCGGAAGGCGCGCTTTCAAAGGCCTTGGAAGCGGCCTGTTGCTGCTGGTACTTGTCGGCATCATCCAGGCTGCTGCCCAGCTTGCCACCCAGCATGGCGCCACCAACCACGCCCGCGGTCACCGCCAGCGCCGTGCCCCAGCCATGACCGACCTGTGAGCCGATGGCAGCACCTGCAAGTCCGCCCAGTATCTGCCCCTGGCCCTCCTTGGTTTTCATGGTGTCGCAACCGGCCACCGAGAAAACGATCGCCAGCAGGAAAATGGGAACTCTCATGGATCAGTACTCCTGACGCAGAACACGGGTGGGGAATGATGCGGAATCATGTCGTGCAAAGCAATGCCAGTGGATCAAACCGCCGCGATGCTCTCCAGGCGGTGGCAGGATACCTGTCGGCCATCGAAGGCTCGCAGTTCCGGGACCGACTCCCGGCATTCCGCTTTCACATAGGGACAACGGGCATGGAAGGCGCAACCCTGGGGCAGATTCAGCGGTGATGGCAGCTCGCCCTCGAGTACGATTCGCTGTTTGCGCCGCTGCGGATCGACATGCGGTGTACTGGCCAGCAACGCCTGGGTATAAGGATGACGCGGCGCGGCGAAAATCTGCCGTTTGTCGCCGAACTCGACCGCGCGACCGAGATACATGACCATCACCTGATCGCTGATGTGCTCCACCACGGAGAGATCGTGCGAGATAAACAGGTAGGCCAGATTGAACTCTTCCTGGAGGTCCATCAACAGGTTGAGCACCTGCGCCTGGATCGAGACATCGAGCGCGGACACCGGTTCGTCCGCCACTACCAGCTTGGGACGGAGCATCAGTGCTCTGGCCACGGCAACGCGTTGGCGCTGACCACCTGAGAACATATGCGGGTATCGTTCATACTGCTCGGGCCTCAGGCCCACCCGGTCCATCATCTGTCGGACCAGCTGCTTTCGTTGCGCTCGCGACTGGCTGGTGTTGATCGCCAGCGGCTCCTGGATGATGGTGCCTACCTTCTTGCGTGGATTAAGCGATCCAAACGGGTCCTGAAAGATGATCTGAATCTTGCGCCGTGCCTGTCGGATCTGCTCGGGCGATGCCGTGGATATGTCCTGGCCATCGATACGCAGCTCACCGCTGGATGGTGACTCGATCATCGTAACCTGACGGGCCAGAGTTGATTTTCCGCAACCGGATTCACCGACGATGGCGAGCGTCTGTCCGGCCTTCAATTCGAAGCTGACTCCGTTGAGCGCATTGACCCGGGCTTTGGGTTGCAGCCAGCCGCGGCGCGATTCGTAGTGACGACAAAGATCGCGAACCTGTAATACCGGCACCTGCTGTTCGGTGCTCATGCCGGATTGCCGCTGGCGTCGAGGGGGGTGTGGCAGCGCACCTGGCGCCCGGCAGGGCCGGTCAACCCGGGTTGAACCTGCCGGCAATGGTCGCTGGCAAACTTGCATCGTGGACTCAGCATACAACCAGTGGGTCGATCGTACTGCCCAGGTACCACGCCGGGAATGGTCTCCAACCGGGCCTTGCCGCGCGCCTGTTCAGGCAGTGCCTTGAGCAGCGCGGCGGTGTAGGGGTGGCTGGGCTGTTCGAATATGTCCGGCACCGGCCCGGTTTCCACTACCTGGCCGGCGTACATGACCATGACTCTTTGTGCGGCTTCGGCAACCAACCCCAGATCGTGGGTGATCAGGATCAACGCCATGCGCCGGTCACGTTGCAGCGACATCAGCAGATCGAGTATCTGCGACTGGATGGTGACGTCAAGCGCCGTGGTGGGTTCGTCCGCGATCAGCAGCCTGGGGTTGCAGCCGATTGCCATGGCGATCATGACTCGCTGACTCATGCCGCCGGACAACTGGTGCGGGAACGCCCGCAGGCGCGTGGCCGCCTCGGGGATGCCAACCTGCTCCAGCAATTCCAGGGCGCGTTGCTTCAGTTCGGCGCGGCTGCCGCCCTGATGGACCTTGAGCGCCTCCCTGATCTGGAAGCCCACCGTATAACAGGGGTTCAGGCTGGTCATCGGTTCCTGGAAAATCATCGCCACGTCGCGACCGGTGATGGCGCGGCGTTTCGACGCTGGCAGGGACAACAGATCCTGTTCGTTGAAGCTGAGACGGTCCGCCTGGACCCGCCCGGGGAAGCTGATCAGCCCCATGAGCGCCAGAGCCATCACGCTCTTGCCGGAACCCGATTCACCGACCACCCCGACGATTTCACCCTCGTTGAGACCCAGGTTTACCGAGTCCACCGCGCGGAATGCACGCCCGGCGGCACCAAACTCCACGCTGAGATTGTTGATGTCAAGCAAGGCCATCAGGTTTTCATCTTCGGATCGAGCGCATCGCGAAGTCCGTCACCCATCAGGTTGAACGCCAGCACGGTGAGCAGGATCGCAAGCCCCGGAAATGTCACGACCCACCAGGCGCGTTGCAGGAACTGCAGGGCGTTGGCGAGCATGCTGCCCCATTC
>CBDVAK010000191.1:0-6895 GCA_965371945.1 uncultured Candidatus Competibacteraceae bacterium | reverse complement strand
CTAGCGGTCGGCATCGGTGGCGGGGTCCGGTGGCGCTGCGCCCGGCTCAGCCGTCGCGGCGACAGCGGCACCCGCTGCCGCCAGCAAGGCCGGTGTCGGCAATGTTTCGCCCGTGCTGGTTTCGACGATGACCCTGCGAGGCGCGAACTTGATCCCTTTTTCCTCGAAGGCAAGCTGGATGCGGTTGAACGCTTCGCGCCGCACATAGAATTGTTGTCCTGGCACCGAGGTGAACTTGCAGCGTAGTATCAGCGCCGAGTCATCCATGCGGTTGACACCTTGTGACTTCAACGGCTCCAGAAGCAACGGGCCGAATTCCTCGTCCTCCATGAGTTGTATGCCGACCTTCTTGATAATGCGGCGGACCTTGTCCAAGTCGGTTTCGAAGGGCAGACGAAGTTCAAACTTCATGATCGCCCAGTCCCGACTATAGTTGGTAAGGTACTGGATCTCCCCATAGGGTACGGTATGCACCGGTCCGTTGTGGTGTCGCAACTGCAGCGAACGGATGGAAATACGCTCGACCGTGCCCATGACCGAGCCGATGTCGATGTATTCCCCTTTTCGAAAGGCATCGTCCATCAGGAAGAACAGTCCCGACACGATGTCCTTGACCAGGGCCTGGGAACCGAATCCGATCGCCAACCCGACCACGCCCGCGCCAGCGAGCAGCGGGCCGATATTGACGCCCAGCGCCGATAGCACCACCATCACTGTAACGGCGACGATGGTGACCAGCAGAAACTTCCTGAGCAGCGGCATCAAGGTGCTGATTCGCGAGGCACCGGTGCCCCCAATGTCGCCCGCCGGCAGAGCGGATTCGTCGTGCTCCACCGGCATGTACGGTTCGATCGCCCGCCTCACCAGTTCCCAGCCCACATAGGCCAGCACGACGGCAACCAGAATCTCCAATGCCGCGGCGCTGATTTGGCGACCGGTCTCGGATTGCCACAGACCCAGCAGGTCACTGCTGCCCAGGCCAATCAGCACCAGATAGCGGCCGATGACGGGCGTATCGCTGTCCCAGCCGTAGATGTAAAGCAGCAGATAGGCGGCGACCAGGGTCAGTAGCGTGGCGCACAACCAATAGAACGGTCGGGTGACGTTTTGTATCCACCGCGAAGCCTGTTCGGGTTGGCCGCCACGTACCCGATCAGCCAGTCGATCGATTCCGAAAGACAGCCGGCCCAGCACCCACAGCAGCACCGCCACCACGGCCAGCGCCCACAGCACGTAGCCGACCGCCACCCAGGCCAGGTTGGTGTAACCGGCCAATCCGATGATCGAGGTGACACCGAGCCCGAGCCCGGCGAGCGTGCTTACCCGGGCCAAGACACTGTACCGGCGGCGATCGCCGGGGTGCTGACGCAAGTTCCTGCCGAGCCTGACCGCAAATAGCGCGACCAACAACATACACACCATTGCCAGTCGATTGAGGACACCTTCCGAGGCAGGTGCCAGGGCGGAGACGGTGCCGGCGGCGTGCAAGCCGACGCTGGCAATTGCGAACACGGCAATCCACACCAGCATTCGGAACTCTGTTCCGGCGCGGGCGATGGCCAGCAACAGCCTCAGTACCGGCCACGACAGCAGTATCATGGTGGCAGCCAGAGTAGCGCTTTGGGACAGACCGAATATTCTGGCGACCACCAGCCACGCTGCGATCGCCACGGCGGCGCCTGCCAGCATTCGTAGCGTTGGCCCCCACCCGGCTTGCCGGCGTGCCGGATTCCGGCCAGAATCCGAATGGTCAGACCAGCGCCGGAGCGCAACCAGTACGATCAGCAGCACCAGCAGAACCCCCGCGAGCTGTGACCACTGCAGCCCTGAAACGCTCGACACTTTGCGGGCTGACTGTTGGAGCAAGTTGCCCAGATGGTCCGAAACCTGTTCGGGGATTCTGCCCAGATCCGAGCTCACGCGCTGCCAGCCTCCCTGTGTCTGCGGGAGCGGTGTGTGAGTCATCAGGCTGCGGGCACGTGCGCGTTCAGTGGCACTGACCAGGGCGTTACCGATGCCTTCGGAGCGGGTCAGCAGCGTTTCGATGTCGGTGCGCTGGAAGGCGATCAGGTTGTCGAGGTCAAGAATAATGTTGGCCGTTTCGGCCAACATTTCCTGCAGTCCCGCCTGTAGGCCCGGTACCAGCAGCTTGCTCTGGGTGTCGATTAGTGCGTCCTCGCGCGCCAAGCGGGCAAGGCCGGTCTGTAATTGCTGCCTGACCTGGTCCAGTTCGGCGTCCGCATCCTCGAGAATTCGCAGCGGGATGGAATGATCGTCCGGTAATGAGTTCAGCAGCTCGAGTCGGCGCCGGTGGCGAAGCAGATCCAGATCGGCCTGTCTGAGGCTGATGCGCACCACCGCGTCGTCCGCCTGCAATTCCAGTAGCTGGCGTCGGGCGATATTGCCGGGCGAATCCGCGGGTATGCCGGCAGCATCGTTCGCCAGTCTTATGTTGTCACGGATCAGGGTGGCGATGACCCGGTCCAGCAGGCGTATCCGTGGACTGTCGTCCGCTGACACATCGCCGTCGAGGTGGCTCAGTTGAACGCGGGACTGGAGTAGATTCAGTCGTTCGCGGGTCAGTCGCAGTCGGGTTCGGGCGCTTTGCCGCAGCGCCTCCAGCGTAGCCAGCAGTTCGGCGGTGGCGGTCCGGAGGTGCCGGAGATCCTGTAGCTCACGGGTCGCATCGGTGGGGACTGAGGTTTCCTTGTTGAGGGTGTCGATCTCACTATCGCGAAGGCTGATCTGCTGGTCGAGATTCCGTAACTGCCGGTTGCGATAGTCGATCCGGCTATCCAGGGCGGAGAGTCGTGACAAACCTGTTTCCGTAGCCAGACGTGCGCTGCGCAGCAACGGCGCGGACACTTGCTCGGTGGTCAGTTTCCGGTCTTCCCTGTTAAGCCGGTCGCGCAATGCGCCGATTCCCTGTCGCACCCGCTGGTGGCCATGTTCAAGCTCAACCCTGAGCTGTTGCAGGGTGGCGATTTGTTGCTGCAGGGCCACGGCTCCTGTGGCGTCCTGGCCCAGGGCCGGGCGGGTCCCGCTGATCGACGTACACAGCAGACAGAAGCTGAGCACCGACAGAAGTCGGGTCCGTATCGGTGGGGATGACACCGTCATGATTCTCCGGTCAAGCGTTGTCAAAACCGTCCGCGCGCGGCCACAACCTGGCGGCGTGGAGGCGAACAGGTGGCGCACCAACATCGGCTCACCGGGCGGCTCGTGGCGAATTCACCTGTGTTGGCCGAACCTGTAGCGAATTCGGTCATACGCGGCGATAATGCGGGATGCATCGGCACTATACATCGATCGTGACAGGGTGGCTCGGGTTGCTGGTGCTTGCGTGCCTGCTGCCGGTCAACACCAGCCTGATGGCCGCGGAACAGGTGTCGATGCTGCGCCTTGGTGTTCAGGGCGCATCGCCACCGTTCAGCTATTTCGACGCCGACGGAGAGTTGCAGGGATTCGACATAGACATCGCCGCAGCGCTTTGTGAGGCCATGTCTGTTCAGTGCGACTACGTGGTGTCTGACTGGGACAGTATGATGGGCGGGCTGCGCGACAACAAGTACGATGCCATCGTGGCATCGATGTCGATCACGCAGGAACGACGCGAGCGGGTGGATTTCAGCAACCGCTACTACGATAGCCCGGCTCGCTTCGTCGGACCCGCGGCTGCAGTGGTCGATTTCTCGGATGAGGGATTTCGTGACCTCGTGGTGGGTGTCAAGCGGGCCACCACTTTCGACAGCTATCTGACGGGTAACTACAGCGGTGTCATCGACCTCAGGCGCTACAGCAATCAGGAGGAAGCATTACTGGATCTGTTGCTGGGCCGGCTCGACCTGGTGCTGGGAGACCGGATCGTACTCGCGGTCAGCTTTCTGGACACGGATCTGGGCCGTGGCTACGCATTCCTGGGACCGGACTTGAATGATCCACGTTGGTTTGGAGAGGGCGCCGGCATAGCGGTACGCAAAGGCGATGATGCTTTGCGTCAGGCGTTCAATCAGGCGATCGACGCGATTCGCGCGGACGGCAGCTACGAAAACATACGGGTCCGTTATTTCGATTTCGACATCTACGATGCGGGTGGTGTTCGATGAACAAGGGAACCGGGTGGGCAGGAATGGTTGTATGCATGTTGCTGTTGCCCGCCGGAGAGGCTCAGACTGTTTATAAGTCAGTTGCTGCGGACGGCAGCATCACCTATTCGTCGACCCCGCCCGCAGATGGGCAGGTGGTGGATTCCGTTGAGTTGCCGGCCGCCACCACTGGCGGTGATCAAAGTGTGGACAGCGTGGAGGCTAGCCGGGCCGCTGCCCGTGAGTTGGAGACAGCTCGAATAGAACGCGAGCAGCGACGGGCTCTGGAGCAGCAAAACAATGCCGGGAGTGGGACCGGTGACGAGCCACAGTTGTCCGCGCAAGACCTGCAGACTCGTTGCGAGCAGGCCCGCGAGACGCGCATCGCACCCTTGCGCCAGGCCGAGATCGACCGCTGCAAGAGCGAAGGCAGGAAGGACCCCGAAAGATGTGAGAGCTACTGGCGCGATTATGGCGACGCCTATCGAAACCACTATGGCAGGATGACGCCGCGAATGTTCAACGATCTACCGGAGTGCGTGGCAGCCGAGCAAGCCCGACGGGATCCCAGCCAATAGCCGCCAGGAGCCCTGCGAGGCCGCGACCAATTCCGCACTATCCGGAGAGCGTGTGAGCAGAGGCAACACTAAGGCCAAAGGCGCATTGGCGCTGATCGGGGGTCGGCTCGAGCTGGACAACGAGCCTATCTTTGCCGAGCTGCGGCGTCTTTCCAAAGGCCGGATTGCAATCTTGCCGACTGCTTCCGGAATTCCCGAAGAGGTCGGTGCCGAGGCACTGGAAGATTTCCTGGGCCACGGGTTTGAAGCCGAAGTAGTGCCGGTCTATGGCGAGTACGCTGCGCGGATCGCGGCGGAACCCGGCGTGCTGAACACTCTTGAGGACTACGGCAGCGTTTATTTCACCGGCGGCGACCAATCACGCATCATCGCGGCGCTGGAGCCCGGTGGTAAACCCACCCCCGCTTTGCAGCGAATCCGCGCCATGTATGACGTCGGCGGTCTGGTCGCAGGGTCGAGCGCCGGGGCGGCGATGATGTCCAGCGATATCATTCTTAGTGGCACCTCGCTGGAGGCCTTGGTCGACGGTATCACCGATGATATCGACCAGCCCGGTCTGACGCTCGGCAAGGGGCTGGGTTTTTTCCCCTGGGGAATGGTTGATCAGCATTTTATCAAGCGTGGGCGCATCGCCAGGTTGTTGGTGGCGATGCGCACCTGCGGCTATGCCTTCGGGTTTGGAATCGATGAAAACACCGGTATGTTCGTGCGCGATGGGGTGCTGCGCGTGCTGGGTGAGACCGGTCTGGTGGTCGCCGACCTGCGCTCGGCGGCACCCGCGGGCGAGAGTGGGGGATTCGATGGGGTCAGGATCAGTTATCTCGACAGTGGTGATCAGCTCGATCTGCGTCGCTGCAAGGCGATTCCGGGGCCTGGCAAGAAGCGGTTGCGCGCCGGGCTTCACGCCTTCTCCTCGCCGGCTCCCTATCACCGCAATGCTTTCGGCAGCTACGCCCTGCATGATTTGTGGACCCGATTGATCCAGGGCAAGCCTTCTTCCTATTCGCGCGACGTGGCGCTGGCGTATGACAACTACCATGAAACCGAAGTTGTGGTTGAATTGCAGCGCCTGCCGCGGCGATCCAGTGCGTTGAGTGCGCGCGGAGCTGACGGACCCCGCTATACAGCACTCAATTTCGTTTTAAATATCAACTGCAAGCGACTGGGGCGTGCCGCCTGGAGGGATTTTCAACACCAGCAGGTGCGTAGCTTTTTCGACGAATCCGCGGTGGCGCCTGAAGCGCGCATGGTGGTGGTCGGCAACAGCCCCACCCGCTGGAACGTGACCGACACCGAGGACCTGCTCAACCACGTTGCCGGGCCGGTGGGTATCATCGCGGCAGCATCGGGCCGGGCGGATCGCGTGGCACGTGACTATCTGAACTGGTTTGATCGCCATGGCGTGCAGGCTGAAAACCTGGATGTCACCCGGCACAATATCGAACGAGTGTGCCGTAACCGCAGGCGCCTGGAACGCATTGCCGGAATGCGAACCCTGTTGCTGACCGGTGGCGATCAGCGGCGATTGGTGGAAACCCTGTTGCATCGCGGGCGGCCGACCGATGTACTACGTGCCATTGCTCATGCCTATCAGCGCGGTGCCCGCTTGATGGTGGTCGGCGGAGCCGCCTCGGCAATGGCGACCAGCATGGTGGCGGAGGGGACCAGTTGCGATGCGCTGCGCTACGGTGCGTCGCCCGATGCCGGGCACGAAGGGATCGTGATCGACGAGGGGCTCGGCTTTTTCGATCTCGGTCTGATCGATCAGAACCTGGTGCGTAGGCGTCGCGTCGGGCGATTGCTGGTGGCCTGTGCCGAGCAGGGAGCACGCTATGGGTTCGGTATCTGCGAGGAGTCGGGGATGGTCCTCGGGGGGTCTGTTTCCGGGATCCACGCCACCGGCCGGCAGGGTTTTGTGGTGGTGGATTCGGGCAAGGTGGAAGTGGAAGTGCGTGGCGCCCGCACGCGCATGACCGGGGCGCGGCTGACATTCGTGGCGACTGGTGAGAGTTTCGACCCGGTCCGTGGCGAAGTGGTAGAGGAAGGCGATGTCGAGGCGCGTCTGCGGTTTCTTGTTAGTCTGCTGAGTGGCCTCGCCGATGAATGCCAGGGCACCCTGGTGGAGGGCGGGCAGTTGCCGCGGGGTGAGGCGATCGCCATGGCCTGGCAGGCATTGCCGGGTGGGGTGGTGCGATTCGATCTTGAAACCAGTCGGGGCGGTGGCTGCTAAGG
>CBDVAK010000190.1:0-6909 GCA_965371945.1 uncultured Candidatus Competibacteraceae bacterium | reverse complement strand
TACCACGGCATGCCGCAGGTATAAGACACAGTTCTGGAGTCTGTCAGGGGTGAGCTGAAAATTACCCCTGTCCGGGTAGCAAACCGTGCTTGCGCAACTGGTGCCGTAGCTGATCGTAGCTCAATCCCAAATGGACTGCAGTGGCTCTCTGATTGTGCTGCTGACGAGTCAGGGCTCGCTGCAACAACTCATGCTCATAGCTGCGCACGGCCTGGCGGTAGTCTCCGACATCATCAGGGACAGGTGCCAGAGCATCGGCGACACGCTCGGGCAGCGGTGGGGGAGATCCGGGCCGATACGGCGATGCGAAAGGATCGAACTGGATGTCAGTCACCGGACGCCTGCCGGAACCAGCACGATACACGGCACGCTCAACCACGTTCTTCAGCTCACGAACGTTGCCTGGCCAGTGGTACGCCGTCAGTTCCGACATGGCGGTCCTGGAGAAACCCGGGAACCGTTCCCGGCCAAGCTCCAGGGCCATGTTTCGACCAAAGTGTTGCGCCAGCAGCGGCACGTCGCCACCACGGAACCGCAATGGCGGCACGGTGAGCACATCGAAGGCCAACCGGTCCAGCAAGTCGTGGCGAAAGCGACCCGCCGCAGCCTCGGACGGCAGATCCACATTGGTTGCAGCCACCAGGCGCACGTCCGCCTGCACGCCAACGCTGCCACCGACCCGATCAAAGGTGCCGTACTCCACCACCCGCAACAAGCGTTCCTGGATCGCGAGGCTGGTGTTGGCGATCTCGTCCAGAAACAAGGTGCCACCGTCGGCCAGCTCGAAACGACCGTGGCGCCGCCGCACCGCGCCGGTAAACGCTCCCGCTTCATGACCGAACAGTTCGCTTTCCACCAAAGTCTCGGGGATGGCGGCGGCATTGAGCGTGATCAGCGGCCCGTCCCAACGCCTGGAGAGAAAGTGAAGCCGGGCCGCGATCAGCTCTTTGCCAGTGCCTCGCTCGCCGATGACCAGCACCGGTCGATCCAGAGGCGCCACGCGGGATAGCTGTTCCATCAACTCCAGGAAGGATCTGGATTCACCGATCAGCTGTGGCAGTTCGTGCACTGGAGAGGCCATGCGAAGAGTATGCAACAGATAGTGCGTATCACCAAGAGTTGGTGGGGGCTGCTATCCCCTGCGTCGAGCATACTTCATGATGTTACCGTTTTTTCTTTACATATCAGCTCCTTTTGATCGTTCTTCAGTGACTGGCACAGCCGATGCAATGCCAGGTTCGTATCACGAGTATCGGTGGCAGCAACCCTCTCGCTGCGACAGCGATAGCAACAACCAAGGAGACTGCAAGTGGAGAATCACCACGACACCCTGACCGGCAACGCTCCTCCATCCGTGTTGACACGTCTGGGAGAACAGGCTCTGGCCTTTGTGCACAGTCGCACCGCCGAGCACTGGATCATGTTCCTGGCCGGGCTTGTAGTCGGCCTGATCCTGGGCTAGTCCCAAGCTGAATGCATATCCCTGAACTATCCACAGGAGCACACGATGGGCATCTTTTCACGCCTCGCTGACATCATCAGCGCCAACCTGAATTCCGCATTGGATCAGGCCGAAGACCCCGAGAAAATGATTCGGCAGATGATCCACGAAATGGAAGACACTCTGGTCGAGGTACGCAGCCATGCGGCACGCATGATCGCCGACCGCAAGGGTCTGGAACGCAGCCGCACCAGGTTCGGCCAGACCCAGACGGATTGGGAACGGAAAGCGGAGTTGGCGCTGTCCAAGGATCGTGAGGACCTGGCTCGTGCCGCATTGTTTGAAAAGGCCAGATTGGGTAAGGACCTGGCAAACCTCGACGAGGAACTTCAGCACCTCGACGACGCCCTGGTCAAATACGAGGAGGACATCAGCAAGCTCGAAAACAAGCTGCGCGAGGCCAAGGCCAAACAAAAGGCCATCGTCGCCCGCCAGACCACGGCGGCATCGCAGCTGCGGGTGCGCAGACAGGTACATGACAAACGCATCGACGATGCCTACGTTCGCTTCGAACAGATGGAGCGAAGACTCGACAGCGCCGAGGGCGAGGTCGAGGCGATGGATCTGGGTCGTGGCAAGAGCCTCGCCGAAGAGATCGATGACCTGGCGTCAAATCATGCCGTCGACGAGGAACTGGCTGCGATCCGTGCCCGGCTCAGCCAGAAACAACAGCGGGCTGACGGGAGCTGATCGACATGGACATGTTCGAAGCGCCGTTGATCCTGTTCGTGGTCGTGGTGGCGCCGATCTGGATCATCGCCCACTACATCACGCGCTGGCGCATGGCGAAGACCCTGTCGCCGGAAGATGAGAAACAGTTCGCGTCCCTTTGGGAAACCGCGGTACGCATGGAAAAGCGCTTGGACAGCATCGAGAGCATCCTTGAAACCGATACCGTTGCGGAGGAGTCACGCCAATGAGCGACCGGGATTGGAACGACAACCAGCCCAACCGGCGTGGTCTCTACCGTGACACCGAGCGGGCCTGGATTGCCGGGGTCTGTGCCGGTATCGCGGACTATTTCGGTCTCAGCATCGGCCTGGTCCGTCTGTTGACGATACTGAGCGGAATCACCTTCACCCTGCCCACGCTGTTAGGCTACCTGATCGCCGCCTGGGCGCTGCAACGGCGCCCGAAAGCCATGTATGCGAATCAGAAGGAGGAAGCATTCTGGCGTTCAGTGCGGCTCGAGCCCAGCCGCACCGCCCACGATTTGTCACGCAAGTTCGAAGACCTTGAACGCCGGCTTCGAGCCGCGGAGGCCCGAGTCACCTCCAGCGAGTTCAAACTACGGCGCCAGTTCCAGGATCTCGAACGTTAGTGCACCGTCTCACAAATAGCTTGGCGGTAGCGGCGAACACCCGACTCTGCTCAGCGATTGCTGCCCGAACCATCTTGCCGAGAGTAGTCATCGGAGGTGCTCAGTTCCGGTATCAACGGAGCCCCGGTGGCCTGCTTTTCGCGAATCTCACGGATGGTCTGACGCATGCCCAACAGCCGCCCGGGGATCATCTCGGGAACCGCGGCGGCATAGCCGCTGACCGCTACCGGATTGCGGGTCAGGCGCTCCCAGAACTCGGGCGCCGCATCGATAGCCAAACCTGCTCTGGCCATCAGATAGAGCCCCAGATAGTCGGCTTCGGCCTCGAACTCTTCCGCGTTTATCCGGGCCGCCATCTCGCCTACGGCGCCCTGCGTCATGATGCCCTGGGTGGCGGCAAGCACATCCACCACGCTGCCGAGCACCTGGTAGGTCGTGCGCGCCAACGCGTGACGAAGAATAGCGTGGGCGATCTCCCTGGCCACGACTTGCGACAGTTCGAGATCACTAGCGGCCAGGGACATCATGCCCTGCGTCACCACCACGGTGTCACCGTCCGAAAACGCGCCAGCGCGTTGCCGCGGGCTATAGTAAACGCCAAAATCGCAGATCGGTTCCGGCACCAGCACCTTGTCCAGAATCCGGTCCCCGCGCTGGACCCGGAAACTGTCCGCCTGTGACTCGTGCAAGGTATCCGCCAGCAGTCGCTTCATGGCCGGATCGGCGCCAGCGCCCTCCGCCACTGCCTGGCCACCGACTGCCAGCAGGCGATCACCGGCCTGCAGGTCGGCACGCGCCGCGGGGCTGTCGGTCGCGACCGTGAAGATCTCCAGCGGCTCCCCCAGACCGTAGCTGGTCGTCATCGCCGCGGCCAGCGCCTCACCCAGCGAATAACGGTTCCAGTACTCGAATCCGGCCGCGGCAACCGTTTTTTCCACGCACAAACCGGCCCCCGCACGTAGCAACGGATACGAAACCCGCCACAAGCGCCGGTACTCTGGAACACGGGCCTTGACCCGCAGTTCGGCCTGGATACCCGCCTCGACTGCCGCGCGAGTCGCCTGGCCCGCCGCCAGATCCGCTTGCCGGCCGGTCGACTCGCATCCGGCCAATACCAACACTGCCACACTCAGCAGCAGACCGGACAGGGCCGGGGCAACATCGCGACGATCCCCGCGGGCACTTGTTGCGAAGCCCCGCCCGGCAATGATTGAATGGCGGCGAACCGACCTGCGCGCAGGAGCCAGCCCGTGATGCAAGCTGCCGGATACACGATTGCTACGGCATGCTGGAAAACCGACGCTGATGTCATTGCCGCAATTCGCCATCAGGTTTTCGTGCTGGAACAATCGGTACCGCGGGAACGCGCCTGTGATGAATTCGATGCCGATTGCCGACACCTGCTGGCAGTGGCCGACGACGGCACGCCGATCGGCAGCGGGCGACTGCTGGCCGACGGTCATATCGGTCGTGTCGCGGTGATTTCCGACTGGCGCGGTGGCGGTGTCGGCAAGGCGCTGATGCGGGCGCTGATTGATGTCGCAGGCGATCTTGGCCACCACCATGTCGCCCTCAACGCCCAGACCCATGCTGTCGATTTCTACCGCCAATTGGGGTTTGAACCTCATGGCCAGGAGTTCATGGATGCCGGAATAGCGCATATGCAGATGACCATGCAACTGCCGGCCAGACAGGGTATACCCGTCGTCCACAGATTTTCGAAAAAGTAGTGCGACGCAGCCATGATCGTCGGCGTGATGTGCCGAGGACCTGCAACGTCACAAGGAGGCTGTCCGAGAATAGCGATCGTAGCGAGGGCGAGTCTGATTGAGTCAGATTTTTCGACCATTTGAGGCGAATAGTTGCGCTATTTAACGAAAATGATCGGGAAATTTGGCCAATCAGAATTGTCCGCAGTAGATCAGTCTGTTCTCGGACAGCCTCCTAGCGGCTGACGGAAGGGGGCATCCACCGCAGTGGTATGATGGTCACTCTACGATTGATCCTCACACCAGCGGGCGCGTAGCTCGCGGTGGTTCATCTGCAGCCACTGCAGCGCGATGATCGGCGCGGCCGAACAGATACGACCCTCGCTCACCGCCGACCAGGCCTCCTCCCGGCTCAATGCGTACGCGCGGATATCCTCCGATTCACCCTCCAGACCATGCAGGCCGCCGACGCCCTCGGAATCCACCAGTCCACAATACAGCGTGACATGCTCCGAGCTACCACCTGGACTGCTCAGATATCCGTACAAACGGTGCAGTCCCAGCAGACGGCAACCGGCCTCCTCCCACAACTCACGTTCGGCTACCTGCTCAGCGGTCTCACCGTCTTCGATGATCCCGGCAACCACCTCAGTCAACCAGGGCGGATCGAAACTGCCCAGCGCACCGACCCTGAACTGCTCCAACAAGACCACCCGATCGAGCTTCGGATCATAGGGCAACACCACCACCACCGGCTCCCGCTCCATAAGCTCGCGGACCACCGTACCGGTCCAGCCGCCTGCGTAGAGTTCGTGGCGCAGTTGCAGCAGGTCCATGCGGAAGAAACCCTGGTAACCGCACTCCCGCTTCAAAACCTGGTACTGATATTTCATTCGACCTCATCGCTCTCTTGGGGAAGCCTTAGCAATTTGTCGTGCAGATTCACGAGCATTGCGGCGGTCGCTCCCCAGATACAATAGTCCTGGTAGTGCATGACATAGAATTGCCGTTGACGACCCTGGAACTCTCGTGAACGCAACTCGCGACGGCTAGGGTCGAGCACGTAGCTCAGAGGAACCTCGAATACGCTGGCGACTTCAAATGTATCAGGTGCCAGCACGAATCCGGTGGACACAAAAGCAACCACCGGTGTCACCAGGAATCCGGTCACGGTTCGATATGGGTCCAGGTAGCCGGCAATCTCGACGAAATCCGGTTCGAGGCCGATTTCCTCCTCGGTTTCCCGCAGCGCAGTGGCGACAGCATCACGATCACCCTGTTCCATGCGCCCACCCGGGAAACTCACCTGTCCCGGATGATGATGCAGATGGCTGGTACGTTGGGTCAGCAGCACCGTGAAGCCATCGGGGCGTTCCACCAGCGGCACCAACACCGCGGCGGGACGAGTATCAGCCTTGTCGTCCTGCCAGCCACCGACCCGGAAATCGCCGTTCAAAGGCCCCTCACCTGGCACCTGACCGAGATTGGTGACAATCCGCTCACGGGTCGCAGGCATCGGCAAGCTCATTCGACCATCCGAAACAAACGCTGAAAATTCTCGGTGGTCTCAGTCGCTACCTTCTCGAATGGCTGGTCACGAAGCTGCGCCAGGAATTCGGCGACCTGACGCACTCGCGCGGGGTGATTGGGTTTGCCCCGATAGGGCACCGGCGAGAGCCACGGTGAGTCGGTTTCGACCAGGATTCTGGAAAGGGGCAACGTGGATGCCACCCGCTGCAGTTCGCGGGCGCCGCGAAAAGTCACGATTCCGGAGAATGAAATCAGAAAATTAAGCTCCATGGCGCGCTCCGCCATGCGCAGATCTTCAGTAAAACAGTGCAACACTCCACCGACGGCATCGGCACCTTCCTGGCGGAGGATATCGATGGTCTCGTCACGCGCATCCCGGGTATGCACGATCAGCGGCAGACCGCATTGGCGCGCGGCCCGGATATGGGTACGAAAGCGTTCGCGCTGGCGGACCCTTTGTTGTTCCTTGCCGTAGTGGAAGTCGAGCCCGGTTTCGCCGATGGCAACCACCCGATCGCGGCGAGCCCGTTCAACCAGCGCCGCGGCGCTCAGTTCGGCCTCCGATTCATCATTGGGGTGCACGCCTACCGAGCACCAGACGTTCTCGAACGGGGCCACTGCAGCCATCATGCCTTCCCATCCCGGCAGGTCGATGGACACGCACAGAAATCGGCAAACACCCTGCTCGGCGGCAGCATCCAGAACGCGATCGAGCCTGCCGTCGAACCCGGTCAGATCGATGCGATCCAGATGACAATGTGAATCGACTAACATGGGGCAATGTGCAACTGCATGGACAGGATCTGCGGTAGCAGGGTTTCCTCAGACAACTGACCCGAAACACCTGT
>CBDVAK010000189.1:0-6920 GCA_965371945.1 uncultured Candidatus Competibacteraceae bacterium | reverse complement strand
GATAGACAAGCCGGCAACCGCCGGAACCGGGAACCTTCAGCGATGTGAGCCTTTTTCGGCGTGGGCCATATCGATCAGTTTGGTGGCGAGGTCGTTGTACTGTTGACGAAAGCCGGACAGTTCGTGTCCCTCCTCCGGGGTCCAGTAGTCGCTAGGAGCGACGCCTTGCTGGTGTTCGTATTCGATGAATTTCTTCTGCAACTGCAGCATCTTCTGGATCAGTTCCTGCTTTTCACTCATGGTCGTTCTCCATGGTTGCGGTTTGCTTGGCGGCGCCGGTCGACAGGCGCGGAGCCAGTGGTGAAAAAAGAGGGGGGTGGTTCAATAGCCGCCCTTGCGGCGTGACTCCGGCAATCCGCCGAAGGCGCCGGCTTGTTTGCTGGGGTTGCCGGGAAACAGGTCGTAGAGGTCTTTGCTGGCCACCTTGCGAGCCCATTTTTCGCCCATGGCCTTGAGCAAGGCACGATTGTTCGGCTGGTTACCGCCGTTGTTGAGGTACTCTTCACGGAGATAGTTGATGACATCCCAGTGCGGGTCGCTCAGTTCGACTCCGTCCGCCCTCGCCATCGCCTCGGCGATTTCCGCTGACCAGTCTTCCGGATTGCTGAGGAAACCGGTCTCGGTCAGTTCGATTGTCCTGCCGTTGATATCGAGTGTCACTTTTGCCTCCTGTCAGGCGATTGGCGGCAACAAAGTCACCAGATTGCGTAGGCCCGAGTGTGTGGGATCTACGTTCGTCTTCAAGGCGCGGCAGCAAGAGCATAGCAAAGCTATGTGAGGGCTGTTGCAACGCCGAAGACGGGCGAAGAGGCAAGTACGCTGGTAACTTTGTTGACAGAAATCGCCTCAGTCTTCGTCTTTGGGTACTACAGCCTTGATGCCCTTGTGGGGCAGAAACAATCCACAGCCAAGCTTGCGGCCTGGTCCCAGCCCGCGCTGCTGCAACAGCATGGATTCGGATATTTCCAGGTCGGCCAGCATCAGGCTGCGGACGCGAAGTTGCCGGTCGGGCATGCGGATACAGCCGGCACGCCCGCACAGCAGTTTGCGCACCCGCACACCCATGAGAGCGAGTTCCGCTACCGAGTGTTCCACAAAAGCGTTCTCGTCAGTGTCCGGGCTGATCACTTGGCGGGCAAACAGGGTGGTCAGTACGCTGAGCGGTTTCTCCCGCCATTCGCCCACCCGCAACGGGTAGCCGCCCACATCGAGCGTCATCCCCGACAATGCCGCCGCAGCCGCCAGTCTTGTGCGCGGCAGCCGCAACACCATCCGCGCGCGTCTCGACAGTTGCAACAACGCGGTGTCGGGGTGGTCGGGTCGAAACCAGCCGTTGCCGGATGAGGCGCCGTGAATGCTGTGTATGCCGGCGTCCGGATCGTCCTCGATCCAGGGCAGCGCGATCGACAATGCCGCCCGCAATTCGTGGGCGTGGTCCATGGGCAGACGCGGGCAGGTGATCCGGTAGGACAGATCGGTGATGTCATCGGCGATCCGATCGTCCAGCGTCTGTTCGGGTTCCTGCCAGTAAGTGCTCATCGCAGTGTCCGTAGAATCCGCTTAATCCGCCGGCAGCGCGTCCCGCAACCGGTCACGGTCGAACCACCAGTCATCCTGCACCAGCACATCGACGACATTGCGCAAGCGGACCAGAAATTTGGCCGGCTCGTCCAGCTCCAGGCGTTTCATCCAGGTCTCGAATGCCGCCTGGCCATCGACGTTGCCGTGGCGCCGCGCCACCGTGCCCATCATTTGCAGCGCCTCCATACTGAGGTCGTTGTGCGCGCGCCCTTGGGCGCGCAAATCGACCACATAGGCCGCGGTTGCGGCGGCCACCGCGGCGCCATCAGCCTCGTCAGGTGTTTCCGCGATGATGTGCTGCAACAGGGTCAGGGTCAGCGCGGGATCGACCGGGAAGGTCACCGCCAGCCACACGCCTTGCCCGAGCGCCGCAAGTGCGTTGACGTGCTCGCTCTGGAAGATGAGATCGCAGGCGCGTACCGCAGGTTCCCAGAGCTGGTTGTCGAGGGCGAGCTGGAATGCCGGACGGGCGCGTCGCCAGACTTCGTCGCTGTCTTCGAGATCCAGAAGAAGCTGGCAGGCATCCAGTTGCAGTCGTAGCCGTTCCCGGGGCAGCGTATCGGCAGCCAACCCCCGTAGTTGTCCGTCCAGGGTCATGAGCCTGGCTTGTAGTGCGGCGGTCGAAATCGTCGCATCTTCGCCACTCTCGGCACCGAGGTCGATCATGTTCTGGTTTGGGAATCTCAAGCCTGTATTCCTGTCGAGCATCTGTGGGTGTGGCTGTTATGCGGCCCGGGCGCACGCTGTAGTGCCAACGTCGATGCGCTGGTGATAGCGGGCGCGAAACAGCAGACGGCCCGCCCCGGCATCCGTGCTGTCGCTAAAACGGCTGCGCGCGTGCAGCACGTTGTTGGTGATCACCCCCTGTCCGGCCTGCAGGCGGTGGCGCACCGCCCGGCTCGGGTCGGACAAAAAAGCGGTGATCAGATCCCGCGCGCGCAACGTCGTGCCATCCTGGCGCCACACGATGTTGCGTTGTCGTGCGCTGTAGCGCATGTGCAGGGTGCCGTCGCCGGGATCGACCGAGAACACCGGCCCGGTGCGGGCGGGACGAACCTCGCTGCCGTCGCTGTGGTTGGCGGGGATGGTCATGGCATCGTCGTTCATCAATGCGGCCACCAGCGCCGGGTCGATGTCGCGCAGTTGCATATAGACCAGCTCGGGATCCAGCAGCAGGTTTTCGCCGCCACAGGCGGCCGGGCGTGCGCAATGCAATATAAAACCGCGCACGGTATCACCAGGGGCATTGTAGTAGCCGTCGGTATGCCAGCTCAGGGCCCGGTTGGAGTAGGGGATGTAGTTCCCGTGAGCCCCGTCTCCGCGGACTCTGAGACTGGTGATACGGTCTTGGTCGGCACACAGGTTGCCGTCCAGCCGGGTCAGGCCCAGTTGCCGGCCCAGCCGCCGTATCGAGTCCTTGCTCGTTGCCGCCGGGTCACGGCACTGGTACAGCGCGAAGTTGTGCACCGCAATCTGCGAGCGCAGGCGTTGCCGCTCCGGCTCACTCAGCCTGGCCGGGTCTTCGATCACGATTAGCGACTGTGGCTGATTGCGCTCAAGAGCCGCCAACTTGGAGCTGCGCCAACGCCGGTAGGCCGGCTCCGCCCCGAGCTGAAATACCGCGCTGTTGTTGACGGTGTCGACTGTCATCAGTGTCGGTTTGCATCGCTGCGGTGATTGCGCATTGTCAATATACTTCCGAATATCTGTATGCGACCGGCATACTCGCGATCGAATCGCTATTCTAGCCCCCGGGATCGGCGCATGTCAGTTCACCAAAGGTAATGGGAATAACATTCAGCCGGTCGCCGAATGTGTCGAGCGACGGGTATTGTCGCGGCAGACTATGAATATAGTAAGTTACGGAAAATAAACCATAAACATTGTGATCCTCAAAGCAGATTACAAACTGGTATTGTGCGCTGCACAAATGCGGCTATCCCTTTCGGGGTAGCCCTCCAACAGTCTTACACCCCTTCAGTAGGGTATGGCCCGAAAGCCATAGTCTTAAACTCTATACAGCACGCCGAACAGATGATTCCGGTGTCCTGCCGGTGCGTTGCCTGAAAATGGTCGCCGGGAACCGGAGTTCGAAGCGGAATCCACTCGTGGGCAGACAGTCCGGGAGCGGTTTCTACCCAGATCGTCACCCAAGGACAGCAGCCGGAGACGCGAGCCATGGCCAAAGACAAGCATCCCACACCGATGCTCGACGAACTGGAGAACGGCCCCTGGCCGAGCTTCGTTTCCGGAATCAAACGTCTGCGCGACCAGCATCCGGACGAGGGCATCAATGCGGTTGCCAATGACCTGCTCGGTCAGCTCGAGCATTCGTACGAGACCCGCAAAGGCTATTGGAAGGGTGGCACGGTTAGCGTGTTCCGCTATGGCGGTGGCATCATTCCGCGGTTTTCCGAAGTCGGCAAGCAGTTCCCGAAGTCCCGCGAGTTTCACACCCTGCGGGTGCAGCCGCCACCCGGAAACTTCTACACCACCGATATGCTGCGTCAGCTCGGCGACAGTTGGGAGAAGTGGGGATCGGGTCTGGTGACCTTTCACGGCCAGACCGGCAACATCATGTTCATCGGCACGTCCACTGAGAACACCCAGCACTTTTTCGACGAGATCAACGACTACGGCTTTGATCTCGGTGGCGCCGGGCCCTGTGTGCGCACCGCCATGTCCTGCGTGGGTGCGGCGCGTTGCGAACAGTCCTGCGCCAACGAGGCGGTCATCCACCGCCAATTGGTGAATAATTTTACCGATGACGTCCACCGTCCGGCGCTGCCCTACAAGTTCAAGTTCAAGGTTTCTGGTTGTCCCAACGACTGCCAGAACGCGATCGAACGCGCCGATATGGCGGTGATCGGTACCTGGCGCGACGAGATTAAGGTCGACGAGGCGGAAGTGACCAAGTTTGTCGAGGCCAAGGGCCGCCAGTACGTGATCGACAACGTGATCACCCGCTGCCCCACCAGCTGTATGTCGCTCACCGATGACGACAAGCTGGAGATCGATAACCGCAACTGCGTGAAGTGCATGCACTGTTTGAATGTTATGTACAAGGCGTTGTCCCCCGGCGATGACAAGGGCGTCACCGTGCTGATGGGTGGCAAGCGCACCCTCAAGATCGGCGATTTGATGGGCACCGTGGTGGTGCCGTTCATGAAGGTGGAAAGCGAAGCGGACTACCAGCGTCTGGTCGAGATTGCCGAGGAAACGATCGATTTCTGGGCCGAGAACGGTCTCGAACACGAGCGCTGCGGGGAAATGATCGAGCGTATCGGTCTGGTGAACTTTCTCGAGGGCATCGGTATCGACGTCGATCCCAACATGGTTTCGCACCCCCGTGAAAGTTCCTATGTGCGCATGGACGGCTGGGATGAGGAAGCCGAGAAGTGGTTTGAACGCAAGGCCGAGGAAAAGGCCGCGATGGCGTCCTGAGCCCAGGGCTCGAAGCGAAGCAGAGCGGTAGGGTGGTCCGTTTGGCGGACCCCGCGCCGTGACCACGAACCAGGAAATTGAGTGGAGGTAGCCATGGCGTTTGCTGACATGCGAGAGCCGATCGAATCGGGATGCCCGGACCCGTTCCAGTACATGCACCCGGTGATGCGCAAGAACTATGGCAACTGGAAGCACCACGAGCATCCGCGCCCCGGCGTGCTGCTCCACGTCGCCCATAGCGGTGACGAAATCTGGACCGTCAGGGCCGGGACCCAGCGCATCCTGGACCTATTCACGCTGCGCAGGCTGTGCGACATCGGTGACCAATACGCCGATGGCTTCGTGCGCTTCACCATCCGCAGCAACATCGAGTACATGGTTACCGACGAGGCCAAGGTTCAGCCGCTGATCGCGGCGCTGGAAGACGCCGGTTTCGTGGTGGGTGGCACCAAGAACTCGGTGGCCATGATCTCGCACACCCAGGGCTGGCTGCACTGTGACATCCCCGGCACCGATGCCTCGGGCGTGGTCAAGGCGATGATGGACGAACTCATCGACGAGTTTCGCAACAACGAAATGCCCAACCGGGTACACATCACCACTTCCTGCTGCCAGATCAACTGCGGTGGCCAGGGTGATATCGCCATCAATGTTCAGCACACCAAGCCACCCAAGATCAATCACGATCTGGTCGCCAACACCTGTGAGCGACCCTCGGTGGTGGCGCGCTGCCCGGTGGCGGCGATCCGGCCCGCGCAGGTCAATGGCAAACCGACTCTCGAAGTCGACGAGAAGAAGTGCATCTGCTGTGGCGCCTGCTACCCGCCCTGCCCGCCGATGCAGATCAACGACCCGGAGCACACCAAGCTGGCGATCTGGGTTGGCGGCAATCACTCCAACGCCCGCAGCAAACCCAGTTTCCAGAAGCTGGTGGCATCGGGGATACCCAACAATCCTCCCCGCTGGCCCGAGGCGACCGCCATCGTCAAGCGTATTCTCAAGACCTACAAGGAAGACGCCAAGGATTGGGAGCGTATCAATGACTGGATCGACCGTATCGGCTGGCCACGGTTTTTCGAGCTCACCGGTCTGCCGTTCACCAAATACCACATCGACAACTGGCGCGGCTCCCGCAAGAGCCTCAACTCTTCCACCTATATCCGATTCTAGGGGGATCCATGAAGTTCGGGATTCTGGTCAACGAAGGACCTTACCAGCATCAGGCCTCCGACAGCGCCTACCAGTTCACCCGGGCGGCGCTGCAGGCGGGTCATGAGATCTTCCGGGTGTTTTTTTATCACGATGGCGTCAACAACGGCACCCGGCTGACCACGCCGCCGCAGGACGATCGCAATATCGTCGCACGCTGGTCGGCCCTGGCCGCCGAACATGATCTGGATCTGGTCTTGTGCGTGGCGGCCGCGCAACGTCGCGGGATCGTCGATGAGGAAGAAATGAAGCGCCACGGCAAGAATGCCGACAACATGGCCGAGGGATTCAGGATCTCCGGTCTCGGTCAGTTGATCGAGGCGGGTATCAATTCGGATCGCCTGGTGGCTTTCGGCGACTGATCGGCAAAGGTGGGACTGACCAATGAGCGATGATTCATCCGCGGGCACCATCAAGCGTTTCATGTATGTGAACCGGCGGGCACCCTACGGGACCATATACGCTCAGGAAGGACTGGAGGTCGCCCTGATCGGGGCCGCCTTCGAGCAGGACGTTTCCATGGCCTTCGTCGACGACGGTGTCTATCAACTGCTCAAGGGGCAGGATGCCTCCGACACGGGGTTGAAGAACTTTTCGCCGGCTTACAAGGCGTTGGGGGATTACGACATCAACAAGCTGTATGTGGAGAGGGAGTCTCTGCAGGAACGGGGTCTGAGCGGGGAGGA
>CBDVAK010000188.1:0-6960 GCA_965371945.1 uncultured Candidatus Competibacteraceae bacterium | reverse complement strand
GCGGGCGGCAGCACGTTGGACGAACCCACGAATTCCGCCACGAAACGCGTGTTTGGCCGCTGGTAGATGTCTTCAGGGGCACCCACCTGGATGATGCGGCCATCGTTGAAGACGGCGATTCGATCGGCCATCGACAGCGCCTCCCCCTGGTCATGAGTGACAAAGACAAAAGTGATGGCCAGAGTTTTTTGCAGCGCCTTCAGTTCCTCCTGCATCTGTTCGCGCAGACGCAGATCCAGGGCGCCCAGGGGCTCATCCAGCAACAACACCTTTGGCCGCTTGACCAGGGCCCGGGCCAAGGCTACACGCTGTCGCTGTCCACCCGACAACTGGCTCGGGAGTCGGTCGCCAAAGCCTGGCAACCGCACCAGTGACAGCGCCTGTTCCGCCAACCGGTACCGCTCCGGTTTCGACGTGCCGCGCACCATCAGGCTGTAGGCGACGTTGTCGAGCACATTCAGATGCGGAAACAGCGCATAGTCCTGGAATACCGTATTGACGTTGCGACGGTAGGGTGGAACGCCTTCCGCCGTTTCACCAAAGATCTCGATGTGACCCGAGGTGGGTTGCTCGAAGCCCGCAATCAAACGCAGGCACGTGGTCTTGCCCGACCCCGAAGGCCCGAGCATGGCAAAGAACTCGCCCGCCGCGACATCCAGATCGACCGCATCCACCGCGCGGACGCTGCCAAAATGGCGTGAGACTCGTGAAAAATGTACTGCTGGGGTCATTCACAGATCCGGCCCGCTCGGCCGCCCCCGACAGCGCGGGCGGCGAGCTGGGACAGGTTGCTAGCGGCCGCCGATGACGCCGATGTAGTCCGACACCCATCGGTAGTACGGAACACACTGATCCTGGCTGGCGCATTTCGAGACCGGTGTCTGCCAGAACTTGATGCGCTCGAAATCATCCATGCCGTTGGTGCTGCAACCCGCCGCGGTCTGCATGCCGCGACCATCGGTGCAGGCCGCCGGTACCGACGGGTTGGCGCCGAACCAGACCGACAGATCGCTCTGCAGATTGGAAGAAAGCGTGTGCTCCATCCACAGATAGGCGCAGTTCGGGTTCTCCGCTTCGGCGTGCATCATGGTGGTGTCCGCCCAGCCGGTGGCCCCCTCCTTGGGGATGACCGAGGCGATCGGTTGTTTATCGTCGATCAGCAGATTTACCTGGAATGGCCACGAGCCTGAGGCCACCACGCCCTCGTTCTTGAAGTCGTCAATCTGGATAAAGGCATCGTGCCAGTAGCGCCCCACCAGTTTCCGTTGCTGGCGCAGCAGGTCCAGCGCCACCTTGTACTGGTCCTCGTTCAGCTCATAGGGGCTTTTGATGCCGAGATCCGGCTGATGGAACATGAGATAGTTGGCGGCGTCGGCGACGTGAATCGGTCCGTCATAGGCCTGCACACGGCCCTTGTTCGACTTGCCGTCAGACAACGTCATCTCCTCGAACACCACGTTCCAGCTGGTCGGTGGCTCCTTGAACGCACCGGTGTTGTACATCAGCACGTTGGGCCCCCACATGTACGGGGTGCCGTAGTGAACGCCGTCTACCGTGTGCCAGGGGGCATTCTTCAGTCGATCATCCACCGTGTTCCAACTGGGGATGAGGTCGATATTGACGGGTTGCACGCGCTTGCCCGCGATCAGTCTCAGTGAGGCGTCACCCGAGGCAGTCACCAGATCGAATCCGCCCTCGTTCATGAGCGCGACCATCTCATCCGAGGTGTTGGCGGATTTGACATTGACTTTGCAGCCGGTGGTTTCCTCGAACTTGGTGACCCAGTCGAAGCCCTTGTCGGTCTCGCCGCGTTCTATATAGCCTGGCCAGGCGACGATGTTGACCTGTCCTTCGGCGTCACCGAGCTTGTTGACCATGTCGGCCGCTCCGGCCGTGCCTGCAATTGCTGTCGTCAGCGCGAATATCGCGCAGGAACCCAATCCTGTTTTCATGTGCCATCTCCCCCGTTGGCGGTCTGCCGCACCATCGCGACAGTCCTGTCCATGGTCGGCACGTTGCCGTTTTCCGCTCCGTTTCGCAATGCCCCGACTGATTGACCAACTACAGTTTCTGGTTGCAGTACGCGGATGCTCCACCAGCATGCTATATTTTCCGGGTGCTGTATTCCTTCGAAGATATCCTCGCTGCTTTCAGCTCCAACCTCCTGAAAAAGGCCATGCTCTTACTGGACAAAGGGCAGGTAATGCCCCCGGAAGTAAGTCGCAATGGCGAGGTCATCACCTCACTGGTCAATCGTTCCGGCAAGCGCCCCTACCGTACCTATGTTCGGGTCGGGGATTCTATCGGGGGGTCCGTGGCCATTCGCGGTGAATGCAGCTGTTCTCAGCGCGGCAATTGCGAACATGTGGCCGCGGTGTTGCTGCGCGCGCTGGGAGACGAGCAGGGGTTGATGGGCAATATGCCGATCCGATCGCTGCCTGAGACGGTCAAGTCCGCGGTCACGGAGGATGTGTACCCCGCCAGTGTTCAGCAGCGCCTGTTGTATCTGCTGTTTCCCGATCCGCAAGATAGTTGCGGGATCATGGTGCAGACGGCCATCGCCCGCTTGTTGAAATCCGGTGGATTCGCCAGCCGGAGGGTATATCAACCGGGCTGGGTGGCGCGGGGCATGCCGCCGCGTTTTGTACTTCGCGTCGACCGCGAGTTACTGGCTGAACTCGATAGTCTGGCGGTTGACTCGATAGCGGACATGCGTCGTCTGCACGGGTCTGTTGGCGACCATCTACTCGCCGGCATGCTCGAAACGGGGCGCTGCCTGCTGGGCAACTCTGATTCCAAGCTGCGTCGCGGTCGTGACCGGCCCTGTTCCCTGGTCTGGGATATCGACGAGACGGGCAACCAATACCCCGAATTTCTGTCTGACCCGATAGCCCCCTATGTCTTCTTGCTGGGATCGCCCTGGTATATCGATCCCGATTCGGGGGAGTGCGGCAAACTGGAAATGGACCTGCCGGGCAAGCTGGTCGAGGAATTGTTTCAACGGCGCCCTGTCGCGCCGGGTGACGGAGAGCAGTATCACGCGGCACTGGTAAAGCGTTTTCCGGGCGTGGATCTGCCATTGTTGCGCGAGTTCGTGGTCGAAAAGTGTCCAGTGCAGCAGCCGGTGCCCTGGCTGCAGTTCTGCTCACGGACCATCGAGGATCCATGGCTCGGGGATATGGAGATGGATCTGGTCCGCTTGAGTTTTGACTATGACGGCGTGCGTCTCGGCGGTCAGCAGCCGTCTCAGGTTCTGGTCGGTGACCGGGTGTTGAAGATTCAGCGCGACCCGGGCTTCGAGGAGCAGTGTGCCCGTCAACTCATGGAAGCCGGGCTGGAATGGAACAGCCCGTGGGACGATGGGGATGGCGGCGATTGTTTCGTTGTCGATGACGATCCCGGGATCTGGATCAGTTTTCAGGCTGACACCCTGCCCGGTTTGCGCAAGCAGGGTTGGCGTGTCGAGTTCGACACCAGTTTTCGCTGCCGCCTGGCGGAAGTCGAACATTGGTACGGCAAGATCGAGGCGCAGGATGGGAACAGGTGGTTTCACACCAGTCTGGGCGTACAGGTGGCGGGCGAACTGATCAACCTGTTGCCACCGCTGGTGGCTCTGTTACAGGAGTTCCCGAAGGTGTTCCAGCCGCAGCGGTTGCGGGAACTGGATCCTGATCAGCAACTGATCGTGCCGCTGGAAGACGGGCGGATGCTGCCAGTGCCGCTGAGTCGTATCCGCAATATTCTGGAGACTCTGTTCGAGCTCTACCAGAAAGATGCACTCGATGAGTCTGGCGAGATACGCCTCAGCCGTATCCAGCTTGCCCGGCTGACCGAGTTGGATGGGGGAGATGAGTCAGCGCGGATGCACTGGGCGGGCGCCGATGATCAGCGTGCGCTGGCCGAGCGTTTGCGCGGCATCGAGGGTATCCCGGAGGTGGTTCCACCCGAGGACCTCAATGGCCGGCTGCGGGGCTATCAGCGTCAGGGCTTGTCCTGGCTGCAGTTTCTGCGTGAACACGGCCTGGCCGGTGTACTGGCCGACGACATGGGTTTGGGCAAGACGGTGCAGGTTCTGGCGCACCTGTTGCTGGAAAAGGCCCATGGGCGTATGGACCGACCGAGCCTGGTGGTGGCGCCGACCAGCCTGATGGTCAACTGGCAACGTGAGGCAGCCCGGTTTGCCCCGGGGCTGAAGGTGTTGATCTTCCATGGCCCCCAACGCCGCCAGCACTTCGATGCGATCGCGGACTACGATCTGGTCCTTACCACCTACTCCCTGTTGACGCGTGATCAGGAAATGCTGCTGCGGCATACCTGGTATCTCTTGATTCTCGATGAGGCGCAGTTCATCAAGAACCCCAAGACCCGCGCCAGCCGCCTGGTGCGGCAACTGGATGCGAGCTACCGCCTTTGCCTGACCGGGACACCCCTGGAAAATCACCTCGGCGAGTTGTGGTCGCTGTTCGATTTCCTGTTACCCGGGCTGTTGGGTGATGCCAAACAGTTCGGGCGTCTACTGCGAACGCCAATCGAGAAGCACGGTGACGAAGTGGCCTCCCGACGGCTGGCACGACGGGTGCGACCGTTCATGCTGAGACGCACAAAACAGCAGGTCCTCAGCGAGTTACCGCCCAAGACAGAGATCGTTCGCGGCGTGGAACTGGAAGGGGCGCAGCGCGACCTGTACGAGAGTATCCGGCTCGCCATGCATGAGCGGGTGCGTCGGGCGGTGGCCGATCAGGGACTGGCACGCAGTCATATTCTTGTTCTCGATGCCCTGTTGAAGTTGCGTCAGGTCTGTTGCGATCCACGGCTGCTCAAATTGGAGAGCGCGGGCAAGGTCAAGCGTTCGGCCAAGCTGGAGATGTTGATGGAGTTGTTGCCGGAGATGATCGAAGAGGGCCGGCGTGTGCTGCTGTTTTCGCAATTCACCAGCATGCTGAAACTGATCGAGGATGCTGTGCGCGAAGCAGGAATCGGCTATGTCAAACTGACGGGTCGCACCCGGGACCGGGCTGCCCCGGTCGAGGGATTCCAGGGTGGTCAAGCACCGCTGTTTCTGATCAGCCTCAAGGCCGGTGGCGTGGGCCTCAATCTCACCGCAGCCGATACCGTCATCCACTATGACCCCTGGTGGAATCCGGCGGTAGAACGTCAGGCGACCGACCGTGCCCATCGTATCGGTCAGGACAACCCCGTATTTGTCTACAAGCTGATTGCCATCGGTACGGTCGAGGAGAAGATACAGGCCATGCAGGCGCGCAAACAGGCGCTGGCCGACAGCCTGTTCGATCGAACAGGGGGCATGCAGGCAGGCTGGACGGATGCGGACCTGGAACTGTTGTTCGAGCCGTTGGGATGAATCAGGCAGACAAGGAAACCCGCGAGGCCGTAGACCGGTTGCTGTTTGAACAGGGCACCTACACTCCGCTGGAATTGCTACTGGCCGAGGGCAGGCTGACCTACTCCGACTACGAGGCCTGGCGGGGCGGGCAGTGCGATTATCTCGAGGAACTCCTGTTCGGTGATCCTGCTCAAAGCTTCGATCTTCTGAAGCGGGCCGAGGCTTATGCCAGGGCGTTGGGCCTTGCACCGGAAACCCAGCGTTATGTCGGTGCAGGAGCACAGCAGGGGCGCGGTTTGCGTTTTAGCACGGCAAGTGCGCCGGACAGCTGTTTTCATACCGGCTATCGCAAAGACGATACAGTGCCGCAACTGGATCTGTTGATGGATACCGCAGGCGCGACCCTGGCCAATGGCATCATCAGAGCACTGGTGCAGCCGGATATGGCTGAGGCCAGGCGGTTGCTGGATCGTTTGTTTGAGACCGACCCCGGTTATCGTCAACTGGGTGAGCTGGAGCGTCTGGTGGTGGCAGGGAGCGCGGTCTCTGCAGTCGAAGACGCAGGTCTCGAGCTGCCAAGACTGCAACGGGATGTGTGTCCCCTGGCTGAGGAGATACTGGGTCCCGGTGCGCGTCACTTTCTGGCGCCGCAGTGGCAGCGATTGACGCTTGCGCTGCTCGATGTTGCGTTTGACCCGGACAATCCGGAGCTTCACAGCAGTTACTCCGCACTCCGGGCAGAGGACTGGGGGCAGGTAAAAGCGAGTGTCGAAGCGCAATCCGGTTGGCGGGAGCAACCGGTACTGTTGCGTCGTCACGCCCGGGCCTGCGGACGGATGCATCTGGATTCGGCAGCGATTGCGGATTGGTTCCGCGTGTGCTGGCGCTTTCCGGATCAGGCGGTCCATATTGGCGATGAGGCCGAGCTGCGGTGGCGTCGCTTGTGGCAGCGTTTTCTCGAGCTCGATCCGGAACTACCGAACCGGGACTTTCCCGCCTGGCTACTCATCGATCAGCCCGGGCTGGCCAGATGGCTGGCGATCGAGCGATGCCTCGACGAGGTCGACCTGCCTGAAGACTACCGGGTCACTGCCGAGCTGGTAGGGATAAAATCCTCGCCACTGGTCGATGGGGATTCGGTGGACAAGAGAAAGTTGCTCAAGGAGTGCAATCCCGGCCTCTTCGCCCGTTATCTCCGGGGTTCTATGGCCAAGACGTAGCCGGGTGATTTGTCTCCATTTCTGTCAGATGACGGAGCCGCTTGCTTGTCCTTTCGGGAACTTTTCTATGATATAGGGCGTCGGCAATCGTGACGTGGGTGTGGGTGGCGCTTTGTGGGACCGTCAGCGGCAGGGATGCCGCTGTCGAGCTTACAGGGATGTATTCACAGCGTGTCCCGGAAGGCGGTACCCACGCTCACACTGCCCCGGCTTGTTGAGCTCCTACTTCTTTCGTTCATCCTCCGCGTTGCCTCAGCAGGGAGGATCCGCCTGTTTCAGTGCCAGCTGTTTGCTCAACTCCGTGAGCGCGACTTCCAGTTCCGACAACCGTCGCTCCAGATCGTCTACACGTTGACGTAGCGGTTCGTCATCGCCGTCGGCTACGGAGCTTTGCGT
>CBDVAK010000187.1:0-6978 GCA_965371945.1 uncultured Candidatus Competibacteraceae bacterium | reverse complement strand
GTGATACTTGCCACCACGCACCAGATTACCACCAGGATCGCGGACACACGCCAAACCGCCAACATGACAAAGCCCGCAAGGGCAACCGCAACATCCACCGACCCATCCACCGCGCTCGTCCAGACAGGGTGGTAGAGCGCCGCACCGAGCAGCCCGACGACAGCCGCGTTGACACCCGCAATGGCGCGAGCCGCCATGGGTCGACCCGCAATGGCACGCCACAGCGGGAGCACCCCGGCGAGCAGCAGGAATCCGGGCAAGAAGATCGCGGCGATCGAAACCATCGCGCCGATGAGGCCTCCGTCGCTACCAGGAAGACGTGCCCCCAGGTACGCCGCAAAGGTGAACATCGGACCTGGCACTGCTTGTGCGGCGCCGTATCCAGTCAGGAAGTCATCCTGGGAAATCCAGCCTGGATCGACGACCAACTCTTCCAGAAGGGGCAGGACCACATGCCCGCCGCCGAACACCAATGCACCCGCGCGATAGAACGCCTCGAAGATCGTGAGAAGCCCCTCCCCGCCCCCTGCGATGAGCGGCAAGCCAGCCAGCAACACTGCGAATGCCCCGACCAGTATCCAACCGAGGGCGGGCCCATAACGCAGCGGCAGACCCCCACCGGGAATCGGCTGCACGTTTCGGCACGTAGCCAGGCCCGCGAGACCACCCAGAATAACCACCAACAGCTGCACCCATGCTTGCCCAAACACCAGTAGTATGACCGCAGCCAACGTCGCGATCGCCGCGCGGGGACGATCGGGGCAAAGCTGTCGCGACATACCGAGGACTGCGTGCGCAACAACCGCCAGTGCAACCAGCTTGAGCCCGTGGATTGCGGCATCGCCAATTGTGCCGGCGAGTTGCGGCAGTAGTGCGGCAAAAACAAACAACAGTATTGCGGACGGAAGTGTAAAGGCGAGAAAGGCCGCGATCGCACCGGCCCAGCCGCCGCGTAACAGGCCCAGTGCAAATCCAAGCTGACTGCTCGCCGGGCCAGGCAGAAACTGGCACAGCGCCAGTAGCTGTGCGAATTCACCCTCGGTAACCCAGCGACGCCGCTCGACCAGTTCGCGACGAAAATACGCCAGATGCGCGATGGGGCCACCGAACGAGGTCAACCCGAGCCTGAGAAAGGCAGCAAACACTTCCGACACGGAACCCGTCGGACCTTGGGACACTGGCGGCACTGTTTGACCTTCAGACCTCACGAATTCCTCCCTTTGCTGTCGCACCGACGAGGCACCCCACTGTCTCGTGGCATGGCAGGTGCGGTACCAGGTGCTCGGCGCGCGCGGCGTCGCCGAACCCGAGTTCCGCGAGAGTCTCCTGCACCTTCATCCGGCGATCTCCGGGAACAACTGGCCCGGCTCAGCCAGCGTTGCGAGCGGTACGGCTTCAACACGCTCAGCGATCTGGTAGCGCTTGGCGCCAGGGTAGACGACGCACACCGAGGCAAGGCCCAGGTCCTCCAGCGCGATACGTATCGACGGCGTCAGGCGGGGGGCGTCGGCGCGCTTGACCTCGACGCCCAGCATTCGCTCGCCGCGACGCAGGATCAGGTCCATCTCGGCGCCCTGGTGCGTCGCCCAGAACCAGGCTTCATCGTGCGGCTCGCTCGCCAGAACCTGCTCGATGACGAAGCCTTCCCACGAAGCACCGAGCTTGGGATGGCTGAGCAGGGCCTTCTCGCTGCCGAGTCCCAGCAACTGGTGCAAGAGGCCGCTGTCGCGAACGTAGACCTTGGGCGACTTGACCTGGCGCTTCTTGAGGTTAGCGTGCCAGGGCTGCAACTGGCGGAGCATCAGGGCGTCGGTCAACAGGTCGAGATAGCGGCGGGTGGTGGACGGGTTCACGCCGAGCGCGCGGGCCGGCTCGGCAGCGTTCCAGACCTGACCGTGGTAGTGGGCCACCATGGTCCAGAAGCGCTGCAGGGCCACCGCCGGGACGCGCGTCCCCCACTGCGGCAGGTCCCGTTCGAGCAGGGTCTGGATAAACTGCTTGCGCCAACTCCGGCTGTCATCCTCGGAGCGGGCCAGATAGGCCAGCGGGAAACCGCCGCGCCGCCACAGCCGGGAGGCCGACTCGACGCCCAGTTCGACCAGTGTGAAGCCGCCCAGGGCGATGCGCTCCATGCGCCCGGCCAGGCTCTCGGCACTCTGCCGCATCAGGTCGCCCGAGGCGCTGCCCAGGATCAGGAAGCGTGCCTGCCGGCCGCTCCGATCCGCCAGCAGGCGGAGCAGGGGGAAGAGGTCGGGGCGCCGCTGGATCTCGTCGATCACGACCAGGCCACCGAGCGGGTCGAGCGCCGTCATGGGCTCATCCAAACGTGCAAGGCTGACCGGGTCCTCCAGGTCGAAGTAGTTGACGGAGTCTTCAGACAGCAGCTCCCGGGCCAATGTGGTCTTGCCGCACTGACGCGGTCCGGTGAGCACCACCACCGGGCTGCGCCCGAGTGCTACCTGGATCGCCTCAAGAGTTCCCTTCCGGGTGATGATCATGCGGGACACAATACCACGAAGATCCCGCTCAAAACGCTTTATTTTCATGGTGCGCCCCTCTCGTCACAGGGCCCACTCGACGAGCACAACCAGCAGCGCCACCACCTCAAAATTGTCTCTGAGGTGTTCCCCTCTACACCACCGTCTCACCCGATCCCTCGGTGAGACAGTTCGCCAACAAACTGCCGACGGTCAGCGTTTTAGTGTTCGCAACAACACCAGGCCTGCTGGGGCTCAACGAATCCTTTGATCTCATGCAAACCGAGATCATCGCTCTCGACTCGCCCCGCCAGCAAACGATGGGTGGTCTCGGAAACCACCACCGCATTGGGTCTGGCCAGACTCTGTACAGGCTGCGGGAATGGTAAGGGAACACGCCGGAGATTGCCTTGCTCGTACTCCGGAGCCAAAGTGCGTGGCCACCTGTCGCGCTCCGACTATTCCGTCGCCACTGTTTCCGTCGGATCCACACCTTCCGCCACCGTAGAAGAAAGCCCCAGGTCACTCAGGACACTGAACATGGCCGGCACCATCAGCAATACCAGCACGGTGGTGCTGAGCAGGCCAAACACGATGCTGGTGGCGAGCGGGATGAGAATCTGGGCCTGCATGGACTTTTCCAGCAACAGAGGCGTGAGCCCGGCCATAGTGGTAATGGAGGTGAGCAACACTGCCCGGAAGCGTTCGCGGCTGGCCATCTTGGCCGCTTCGACCACCGAGTGCCCCTCGCGGGCGCGCAGCTTCAAGAACTCAACCAGCAGTATGGAATCGTTAACCACAATACCCGCCAGGGAGGCAAAACCGATGATTCCGGGCATGGTCAGGCTGATACCCATCAGCAGGTGGCCCCAAATGACGCCGATCAATGCCAGCGGGATGACCGCCATTACGACCAGAGGTTCGATATAGCTGCGGAACTGAAAGCTGAGCAGAATGAAGATACCGATCAGGCCGATGGCAAAACCACGCAGCAGGGAGGTACCTGTCTTGCTGGTCTCCCGGGACTGACCCTCGATGCTGGTGCGTACGCTCGGATATTGGCGCAACAGGTCGGCTAGGAAATTGGCCTTGGTATCAGCGACGATCTCCCCGGCGTTGGCGATACGCACATCAAGATCGCCGGTGACGGTGACTGTACGCAGCCCGTTGATCCGCTGTATACGGGCAAAGCCCCTGTCCTGCTCGATACTGACGACCGCACTCAGGGGCACCTGGTCGCCCTGTGTAGTGGTGATACGGAAGGTCTCAATATCAGTCAGCGTGGTGCGATCGGCCCCGGCCAGGCGGACGTCGATCTCGTAGGACTCGGGGCCGACCTGGATTTCGCTGGCGATGGTGCCGTGGAAAGCCGCGCGCAGCTGGTTGGCAATGCTGGAAGCATCCAGCCCCAGGGCCAGTGCACCATCGCGCAGCTTCAGCCGCAACTCCGGTTTGCCGGGGCGCATGTCATCGGAGAGATCGAATACACCCCGATAGCGCGCCAACCACGCCTGCAGGGCAATCGATGCCTGCTTGAGTGGTTCGAGGTCCGGACCACTGAGGCGGATCTCAAGGGGGATGCCGCCGGGACCGATGACCGGTTCCTTGAAGTTGAGGGCGAGCAGATCGGGAATCTCACCGACTGTTTCTCGCCAACGGCTGATAACGTCGTCCAGACGGCCGTTGCGCTCCTCGGCAGTGAGTAGATCCACGTTGACCGTGGCGACATGGGGGCCAGTTTCCTTGGCATCCGGGTTGTCGTTGAACCGGGTCTGGACATTGCGTACCAGCCGCTGGCCGTCGGGCTGCAGAGGGGTGAACTCGGCATCCACGATTTCCAGACCCCGGACGATGCGCCGCACCACAGCTTCCGTACGCCATAGGGGCGTGCCCTGGGGAAGCAGGATGCGGGCCTCGATGATATCTCCCTCCACGTCCGGAAACGCTTCGAACTTGAGCTTCCCACCCACCAGCATACCCACGCTGATCAAAAACAGGGCGATGATGCCGCCGATAAACCAGTAGCGCCGGTCGACCGCCCAGTCCACCAGATGTCCGACCGTGTGATCACGAAAATGGATCAGCCGGGTGTCGAAGGCCCGCCGGAAACGGCTGGTCTGCGTTTCATGGTGTTTGAGTGAATGAGCGAGGTGATGGGGCAGGATCAGAAAGGCCTCGACCAGGCTCACCGCGATGACCAGCAGCAGCACCATCGGCACGAACTGCAACACCTTGCCCATCTTCCCGGAAAGGAAGGCAAGAGGGCCGAATACTGCAACAGTGGTCAGAAACGATGAGACCACTCCGGGGGCAACCTGCCGAGTGCCGTCGATGGCCGAGCGCATCGCGCTCTTGCCCCGGCGCATATGGGTGGCGATGTTTTCGGAGATGACGATGGCATCATCCATCAGCAGGCCGATGGCGATCAGCAATGCCACCATGGTAATCATGTTGACGGTGAGCCCCAGCACGCTCATCAGGAACAACGCGCCCAGGAACGATACCGGCAACCCCATGGCGACCCAGAAAGCGAAGCGCCCCTGGAAGAACAGCCACATGGTGAGAAACACCAGCAGCAGTCCCTGGAGGCCGTTTTTCAACAGCAGGCTGAGGCGATCGCGGACGATGGAAGATTTGTCCTGGGTGACGATAAAGGACACGCCAGCGGGTGCGGAGGCGCGCAGTTCATCGAGGAACTGGCTCACGGCATCCATGACCACCAGCGTGTCCTGCTGTTTGGTCTTGATCACCTGCAACACGGCGGAGCGTTTGCCGTTGAACAGGATCTTCTCCTCATCCAGCTCGAAGCGGTCGGTGATGGTGGCGATCTCACCCAGCCTGATCTCCGCACCGGAGACGGCGCTGACGATAACGAGATCAGCCAATTGTTCGGGCGTGCGGCGCAGATCGGTGAACCGGATCAGAATATCCCGATCATTGGTTTGCAAAGAGCCGGCAGGCAGGTCGATACTCTGGCGGCTGACGGCATTGGCGATATCCGAGATGCTGACCCCGAACTGATGCAGCGTGCGCGCGGGGACTTCGATACGCAGTTGGTGATCCGAAAATCCCTTGACATCCACCCGTGACACCTCGGACAGTTGCTGCAACTGATCCTTGACCTGTTCCGCATAGGCCTTGAGATCGGTAGTGGACATGGGGCCGTTGATAGCGACAGCCACCACGTTGTCGGTACGGCCAAGCTCCTCGATGACTGGCGATTCTGCCTGTTCCGGAAAGTTGTCGATCGCTTCCACCTCGGTGCGGACGTCGTCGAGGAAACGGCTGAAGTCGCTACCCTCCTGTAACTCCACCACACTGATAGCAAGTCCCTCACGGGCCTCGCAGCGCATCTCGGCAACATCGCTGATGCCTTCGATGGCATCTTCCAGCCGCCGGCAGATTGCCTCCTCGACCTCTTCGGCGCTGGCGCCAGGATAGGGCACGCTGACCTTCAGTTCCTGCGGAGTGAAGTCTGGAAAGGTTTCCCGCTGCAATCCGGGCAGCGCGATCAGGCCGGTCGCCGCCAGCAGCAGCATCAGCAGATTGCCCGCGGTGGGGTGACGGGCGAAGAATTCAATCATCCTGACCGCTCCGCGATGTCCATTCAGCCAGTTTTTTCTGGGTTTCCCCATCCAGCTGCGGTTGCAGCAGCATCCCCTCGATGGCCGGGACGAGGTCGGAAACCACCAGTTGCTCGCCCGGCTCGATACCGCTGCGGACCACCACGTAATCCGCTTGTGACAGTTCCAGTTCCAGCGTCCGAATCTCCAGTCGGTTTTCACTGTTGACGATATAGGCTTTGCCCTGTTGCAGGGCGAATCGCGGTATCACCAGACTGTCGGGCCGCGGTTTGCCGGCAAGAATGACCTCCACGAACAACCCCTTGACCAGCGGCGGCCGTACGCCGGGCTGGACGTTGGCATAGGGGGCATCCACTTCGACGATGACCCCGATGGTGCGGGTCTTGGGGTCCAGCGTATCGCTGAGCCGGGCAACACGCCCGTTCCAGGTGGCCGAGAACTCGCCCTCGCTGAGCCTGATTCGGGCGGACAAGCCGAGCGGTGATCCGCCCGATACGCCCGGTGCGGCCTGGAGAATATCGAGGGTTTCGTCGGATCGAACCAGGCTGCCCAGTTGTTCGAGCGGGATCTGGGCCTCGATTTCCGCCATCTCCAGGCCGTCGGCGGCAGCCAATACTTCGCCTTCACGGACATAGCGGTCCTGCTCGACATTGACCCGGGAGATACGGCCGATGAAGGGCAAACGCACCTCGGTATGAGCCAGATCCCTGTTGGCGGCAGCCAGATTGGCGTCAAGACGGGCGAGTTGGGCGTCCAGCACGGTGCGCTGGCTGGGGATCAGGTTGAGGGAGTTGCGCTGGGATTGTACGCTCTGCTGCTGGCCCAGCAGTGCGCGCTCCTGGGTTTCCAGTTCGGCGCGGCTGACATTGCCCTTGGCGACCAGCCGCCGCTTGCGCTGCATCTCCTTTTCGTTGAGC
>CBDVAK010000186.1:0-6993 GCA_965371945.1 uncultured Candidatus Competibacteraceae bacterium | reverse complement strand
GGTGGTCGCCAGAGCGGTGGCACCTATGCCGGAGTTGCGGTCATGGGGTTGTTGTCGGCATTGATCGTGGGTCCCTGCGTGGCGGCGCCACTGGCCGGCGCATTGATCTATATCGGCCAGACCGGGGATGCGATGCTGGGCGGTACGGCTTTGTTCGCCATGAGCATGGGCATGGGCGCGCCGCTGCTGCTGATTGGTGCATCCGCGGGGCGGTTGCTGCCCAAGGTGGGGCCGTGGATGGACAAGGTCAAGGTGGCCTTCGGCTTCATGCTGCTGGCGGTCGCCATATACATGCTTGAGCGCATATTGCCCGGGTGGATCAGCATGGTGCTGTGGGCGGTCCTGTTGATCTATGCGGCGATCTATATGGGTGCACTTGACCAGTTGCAGAGCGCTGCCAGCGGCTGGCGCAGAATGTGGAAAGCGACCGGGCTGATTGCACTCACCTACGGCGTTTTGTTGATGGTGGGAGCCGCCGGCGGCGGAGAGGATGTGTTCAGACCGCTCAGGGGCAGTGTGTTGCTGTCGGCCGGGGCGCAGGTTGAACAGCGTTTGCAGTTCAAACCCGTCAAGGGCTTGCAGGGGTTGCGAACCGAGTTGCAGCGCGCCAGTGCCCAGGGGCAACCAGTGATGCTGGATTTCTATGCCGATTGGTGTGTCACCTGCAAGGATCTGGAACGTAAGACTTTCACCGATTCGGCGGTGCAAGCGGCACTGGCCGGTACCCTGCTGTTGCAGACCGACGTGACTCTCAACGACGAACGGGATCAGGAACTGCTCACCGAACTCGGTATATTCGGACCACCGGCGATCCTGTTTTTCGGTATCGATGGGCAGGAGCGGCGGAATTACCGGTTGGTCGGGTTCATCGACCCGGATGAGTTCGAGTCACACATTCGCAGCGCTTTGGCTGGCGACACGACTTGAGCCGGGGGCTGTTGTTCGCTCTGGTGGTCGCCTTGTCCGCCACCGTGGGCTGGATGGGTTACCAGCGCTATTCGGCGTGGCATGCCGGGGTTCCGGTTGACTCCGTGGGTATCACGAAAGCCAACGGAGCTTTCACTTTTTCGGCACCGTTGAGCGATACATCGGCAGTGGCGGGGCTGCAATTCTACGATGGCGCCGGCAAGGTGTTCGGTTTCGAGGAATTTTCCGGCAAAGCGGTACTGCTCAATCTGTGGGCTACCTGGTGCGCGCCCTGCCTTGAAGAGATGCCGGCACTGGACCGGCTGCAGGCGGCACTGGGCGGGGACACGTTTCAGGTGGTCGCCTTGTCAGTCGATCGCCTCGGACACCAATCGGTGCTCGATTTCTATGAGCAGCTTGGCATCACCCAGCTTGGTGTCTATCTGGATCCTGCTGGTAAGTCATTGAATAACCTGCGGGTGATGGGGTTGCCGACCTCATTGTTGTTGGACGCCCAAGGTCGTGAGCTCGGTCGCTACCTGGGCTCGGCCGCATGGGACAGTGAGCCGGTGTTGGCGGCGATCCGGGAATTGGCGCAATTGCAGCAGGGCAGCACCGGCCCGGGCTGATGGCAAGGTGGGAATCGCCCGGGCCGGGTAGGGTGAAACGGCGCCTTGGTCGGGGCCCGGAATCAGATCAGGCGGCGTGCGTGTCAGCGCTGCCGCCGGGGCAGCTGCGAAACTTGAAGGCCGCCAGTGCCACCTTCGCCTTGAATGCCGGCGAATGATTACGTCGTTTTCTTCGAGTCATCTTCTGCTCCTTCTCTACTGAGAACTCTACGGCAGAAGATTCCACTTATCAGCCCCCAAATTCTGTCCAGTCCATGGGGTCCACCTCTGATGTCCCGCAGCACCGGGAACGCATCGAGCCAATCCTCTTTTCCATCCATACTGCCCGACCCCCAACACTCGTTGCGCGTGCACTGTTTTCACAAAAACCTGCAGGCGACGGGTATATTATCGGATAGCGGCAATCCTTGTACTTCCGACCATTACGGTGATCATCGCCCATGGGTAAATCGCGACAAACCCTCACAGCAGTGGCGCGTGCTTTTGCAGCGACCTGGCGACCGCTGGTGGCCACCCACTTGTTTTATACGCTACTGGCTTTCGCCGTGTTGACGCCGCTGGTGACGGGTTTGTTGGGGCTGCTGGTTTCGACCTCGGGGGAGGCGGCGCTCAGTGACCAGGACATACTCTATTTTGTGCTCAGCCCGGTTGGATTACTGGGCCTGGTACTGGTGGCCGCCTGTGTGATTGCCATCGTTGCCCTGGAATATGCTGCGTTGATGGCGATCGGCCTGGCATTCGCTCACGGCCTGCATATACCGTTTCAGAGGGCCCTGGTGTTTGCGCTCCACAATGGACTGGAGGTCCTGCAGTTGGCGGGGCGGGCGTTTCTGGTGCTGCTGTTGGTGGCCGCTCCGTTTCTGGCAGCGGCCGCGGGTGTCTATGTGTTGTTGCTGGGCGACTACGATATCAATTTCTATCTGACCGACAAACCGCCGGAGTTCTGGCTGGCGGCGGGGCTGATCGCGACCCTGCTGGTGGTCATGTTGCTGGTCACGGTGCGTTTACTGGCTGGCTGGGCATTCGCGCTGCCGATGTTGCTGTTTGAGGGTGTGGCACCCGGCCAGGCCTTGCGTCGTAGCTGGGAGGCGACCCGCGGCCAACGGCGCTCGCTGTTTCTGTGGGTGCTGGCCTGGCTGGCGTTCAGCCTCGTGTTGGCCATGCTGGCGGCTGCGCTGGTGGGCGGTTTCGGCAGCCTGGTGGTGCCCCGGGCAGTGGCGTCAGTCCGCCTGCTGGTGTTGGTGCTGGGTCTGCTGATGGTGCTCAGCGGTCTGCTCAACGTAGTGGTGGCCGGTTTGAACTTTGCCAGTCTGAGCCTGCTCGGCGTGCAGTTGTTTCGCGACGCCGGCTATGGCAGCGAGGTACGGGCGGTCGATGCTTACTCGGGTGAGATGCTGGGGTGGCTGTCCGCACTGACCAGCAACAAACGCACTCTGTTGCTGGGGCTCGCCGCGCTGGTTTTGCTGTCGGCAGGAGTTGGCTACGGCGCGGTTCGCGGCGTGAGTCTGCAGGATCATGCTCAAATTATCGCCCATCGCGGTGCTTCGCTGTACGCTCCGGAAAACAGTATGGCAGCCGTGCAGCGGGCCATCGACGATGGCGCCGACTGGGTCGAAATTGATGTGCAGGAGACCGCGGATGGCGAGGTCGTGGTGTTTCACGACAGTGATTTTAAGAAGCTGGCTGGCAATTCCCTGAAGATCTGGGATGCCCGAATCGCCGATCTCGCGGAGATTGACATCGGCAGTTCGTTTGCGCCCGAGTTCGCCGACCAACGGGTGCCGACCTTGAGGCAACTGCTGGAGGCGAGTCGCGGCAAGATCCGGGTGTTGATCGAGCTCAAATACTACGGTCACAACCAGGACCTCGAGCGGCGCGTGGTGGAACTGGTCGAGCAGACCGGGATGGTCGATCAAGTCGCCTTCATGTCACTCGACTATCCGGCGATGGTACGCATGCGGGCACTGCGACCAGACTGGAAACTGGGTTTGCTGACCTCCGTGTCAGTGGGTGATCTGGCCAGGCTCGATGTTGATTTTCTGGCCGTGAATGCGGGGTTCGCGGGCCGCGGCTATATCGATCGCGCCCATCGGGAGGGCAAGAAGGTGCTGGTGTGGACCGTCAATGATGGCATGGGCATGTCATTGATGATGAGCCGTGGTGTCGATGGCATCATTACCGACGATCCCGGTCTCGCCCGCGCCGTGCTCGCGGAGCGGGCCCAACTTGCCACCCCGGAGCGATTGTTGGTTGAACTCGCAGCCCTGTTCGGGCAAACCCCCGAGTATCTGGAGCAATGATCAGCCCACGGGCGAAAAGACAAGCACGCTGCTAACTTTGTTGACAGAAATCGCCTTAGTGCGGACACTTGCGAACGACCAACACCGAACATTCCGCATGACGCACCACCCGTGAGGCGTTGGGACCGAGCAGATAGTCTTTGAGTTCGGGACGCTGCGAGGCCATCACGATCACCTCGGATTTGACCTGTCTTGCGATCTTGAGGATGACCTCGTAGACGGTGCCTTCACCGACGATGTGCTGAACCTTGATGTCTTTCGGCACCTGTTTCTTGACGAATTTACGTAGCTCCGAGAGTACCTTTTGCATGGCCTCTTTCTTGAATCCGTCCGGAAAGTACTGGTTGACGATACTCATGCCGAAGTCAGGCACCACCGTAAGCACATGCAGGTTGGCCTTGTTACAACGGCACAGATCGATGGCGGCCGGGAGTGCGTCCTGCCACGAGCTTTGCTGGTCCAGATCAACCGACATCAGAATATTCTTGTACATGTTCGGCGCTCCCTCATGCAGTCGCTGGTTCTGGTTGCCGTGACATGCGGCGACGCTGTAGCAGTATGACCAGAGCCAGCAGCACCAGTGCGGGCACATAAAAGAGCTGCTTTGCGGGTCGGTCGGTCGGTCTTTGGACACTGGCAAGCTCGTAGTCGAAATCGATCCTCTGGCGTTCCGCGGCACTGCCAAAGACCACGTTGTCGACAAAAGTCTTGCCATCTTCGAAGCGCAGCTCCAGCCCCGCCGCCGCGAGCCGCTCCTCACCACCGGCCAGCGCTCCCAGTGGCAGCATCACCACCTTGTCGATGGTGTCGCCTTCCAGATTCTCGCCCCTGACCTGAACCCGGATCTGCGCGTTTTCCGGCATCTCGCCGGCTATTTCGTAGATCTCGGTGGCCGGTACCGATTCCAGCGGTGGATAGATTCGGTCCATCCAGTACCCTGGCCGGAACAAGGTGAAAGCGATCAGCAGGAGCGCTAGCGATTCCCAGATGCGGCTCTTGGTCAGAAAATAGCCCTGGGTGCAGGCGGCGAACAACAGCATGGCCGTGACTGCGGTCACCACCGTGACCAGCAGGTGGTACCAGGTTTCCACGCCAATCATCAGCAGTTCGGTGTTGAAGATAAACAGAAAGGGCAGAATCGCGGTACGGATATCGTAGAGAAAGCCCTGTATACCGGTGCGGATCGGGTCGCCTCCCGAAATGGCCGCGGCCGCGAATGCCGCCATCGCGACCGGTGGGGTATCGTCGGCCAGTATGCCGAAGTAGAACACGAACATGTGCACCGCGATCAACGGCACGATCAACCCGCTCTGCGCACCCAGCGTGACGATCACCGGAGCGATCAGGGACGACACCACGATATAGTTGGCGGTGGTTGGCAGTCCCATGCCCAGAATCAGGCTCATGATTGCGGTGAAGATCAGCATCAACAACAGGTTGCCGCCGGAAATCAGTTCCACCAGCTCAGTCATCACCAGCCCGACACCGGTCAGCGTCACGGTGCCGACCACGATGCCTGCTGCCGCGGTTGCGACACCGATGCCGATCATGTTTCTGGAACCGCTGACCAAGCCATCGAGCATCTCGGTCACGCCCTTGCGCCACAACGGGGACAGCTCATCTCCGCCCTTGCGCAGCATGGCCTTGAGCGGATGTTGGGTAAGTAGCACCACCAGCATGAACAGGCTGGCGTAGAGCGCCGACAGGCCCGGCGAAAGGCGTTCCACGGTCAGCGACCAGACCAGCACGACCACCGGCAACAGATAGTAGAGGCCAGCCTTGACGGTAGGTCCGGTTTCCGGCAGTTCGGTGATTTCCAGGCCGGTGTCCAGCTCCGGAAAGCGCAGCGCGTACTTGACCAGACCGACATAGGCGATCAGCAGCACCACTGCCGATATCCAGGGCGTGGCATCGCCGAACGCTTCCTTGGTCCAGCCCAGCCCGTAATAAACCACGGCGCTGAGCACGATCATACCGACCAGGGTGGTAATGAAGCTGAATAGCGCCCGCATGAACGGTGTCACCGTGCGTCTCGGAATCCCCTTCATGTCCGCCTTGAGGGCTTCGAGATGAACGATATAGACCAGCGCGATATAGGAAATCAGTGCCGGCAGCGCGGCGTGCTTGATCACCTCGATATAGCTGATGCCGACATACTCGACCATCAGGAAGGCTACCGCGCCCATGATGGGGGGAGTCAGTTGGCCGTTGGTCGACGAAGCGACTTCCACGGCGCCGGCTTTTTCCGCCGAAAAGCCAACCCGGCGCATCAGCGGGATGGTAAAGGTGCCGGTGGTGACCACATTGGCGATGGCCGAACCCGATACCAGGCCGGTCAGGGCGGAGGAAACCACCGCGGCTTTGGCGGGCCCACCGCGCATATGCCCCATCAGGGCGAACGCGACCCGGATAAAATAGTTGCCGGCGCCGGCTTTTTCCAGCAGCGAACCGAACAGGACGAACATGAATACCATGCTGGTGGACACTCCGAGCGCAATGCCGAACACGCCTTCGGTAGTCAGGTAGTAGTGCGACATGCCCTTGGCCAGACTGGCACCCTTGTGGGCGATCACGTTGGGCATGTAGGCCCCGAAAAAGGTGTAGCCCATGAATATGATGCAGACCAGCGTCAACGGTGGGCCCAGCGCCCTGCGGGTGGCCTCGAGGATAAAGAGGATGCCAAACACCGAAACCACCAGATCGGTAGTGGTTGGCAAACCGGGGCGTTCGGCCAGTTCCCGGTAAAACAGGAACAGATACAGGGCGCAGAAAGTACCTGCGATGGCCATCAGCCAGTCCTGGATCGGAATGTATTTTCGAGGTGAACTCTTGAGCGCCGGGTAGGCCAGGAAAGCGAGCATGATCGCAAACCCGAGATGGATCGATCTTGCCTCGGTACTGTTCAGCAGACCGACACTGAACATATAGGGTAGCGGCGAGACATACCAGAGCTGGAACAGTGCCCATAGCAGTGGTATGCCCCACAGGATCTTCGCGGGAATCCCGGTGGGGGCGCGTGCCCCGGTGTCGGATTCGGCGATCATGTCCTGCAGATCCTGCTGGCTCATCGCCGGGTCAGTGCTGACCTTTTCCTCACTCATTGCGCTCTCCCCCGCTGTGGATCTGCGTGCGACCGGTGGGCCGCTGATCCTCTTTTT
>CBDVAK010000185.1:0-7012 GCA_965371945.1 uncultured Candidatus Competibacteraceae bacterium | reverse complement strand
TATCACCCCATGCTGGCGATACGCTGCATAGGAGTTGCCGGCAACCCGGCGATTTCCGAATCTGCCGCCGAATTCGCAGGCTGCTGCGGGCGCAGCACGCCCCCGTGATCGTTCAACAGCCTGGCAAAATCAGGCAACGGCACGGCCTCGCTGAAATAGTAGCCCTGAAATCGATCGCAATCATGTGCCTTGAGAAGCTCGAATTCGACCGATGTCTCCACCCCTTCGGCCACCACGGCCAAACCGAGGTGGCGCGCCATGGAAAGAATGGTTTCTACTATGGCGGACTTCCGTGCACCCGACCCGATGCCACTCACGAATGAGCGGTCGATCTTGAGCACATCCAATGGCAGGCGATTGAGATAGCTCAACGAGGAATAGCCAGTGCCGAAGTCGTCGATGGCAAAGCGCACCCCCGCTTGTTTGAGTGCTTCCATTCGGCGTACGGTGTCCGGAATATTTTGCAGCAGTAGTCCCTCGGTGATTTCGAGCGTCAACCTGTGCGGGTCGATCCGGAGCTGTTCCAACGTGCGCAGCACACCGTCGACGAACTCCGGTTGCTGGAATTGTCTGGGACTGACGTTGACCGCCAGATGGCCGAGCTCCGCACCTACAACATTGGCATCGAGCTTTTTCAAGGCACGGCATGCCTGCTCGAGCACCTGATCGCCGAGCGCCACGATCAAACCCGAGTCTTCCGCGACCGGGATGAACTGTGTCGGCGAAACCCAGCCACGACGGGGGTGATGCCAGCGCACCAGAACTTCTGCCCCCCTGATCCTGCCCCCGGCATCCACTTCGGGTTGAAGATGCACACGCAACGCCCGGTCCGAAACCGCAACGCGCAGATCCTTTTCGAGTGATAACCGCTGGTTCAACTCCTCCTGCATGCTGGCTTGATAGAAGCGAACCTCGCCACGACCCGCTCGTTTGACCTGATACATGGCGATATCAGCGTGCTTGATGATGTCCTCGGGCTGTGCGGTACTTTCGGGGAAAAAAGCCACCCCGATACTCGGGGTCAGGTGCAGGGCATGGTCGCCAATGTGATAGGGGGCTGACAACAGGTTCCGATACCCGGCCGCCACAGTGCTGGCACGAATGCCTGCTGCTTTGCAGTCGGCGCCGATATCGGGGAGCAACACCACGAATTCGTCGCCACCCAGGCGTGCCGCGGTATCCTCGCTCCGTACCCGCATGCGCAATCGCTGGGCCACCTGCTTGAGCAGGGTGTCGCCGATTCTATGCCCCAGCGAGTCGTTGATGCTCTTGAAGTGGTCGAGATCCAGGAACAGTACGGCACCAACACCGCCGTGGCGCTGACGCGCAGCCAAAGCCTGCCCCAGCCTGTCCAGCAACAGCCTGCGGTTTGGAAGATCGGTCAGTTCATCGTAGCTGGCTTGATGCTGTATCAACTTCTCGATACGTCGTCGTTCGGAATAGTCTTCCAGTATGCAGACACCCCCGGTGAGGCTGCCGTCCCAGGCGCGAATTCCGCGGAAGAAACCGCGTACCGCAACCGGCTTACTTTCATTGCCAAGCTGCAGGACATCCTCGTAGTAGCCCTCGCCCTGCTCGCTTAACGAACCCCTGACCGCCTCGTGCACCGCGGGCTCGACAACATCCGCCAGCAGATTCATGCCCACGATCTGATCTCGCTCCATACCGACGATGCCGGCCAGAACACTGTTGCATTCGACGATCTCCCCATTCGCCAGGTAGTGCATGACTCCTAGCGGTGAATGACGAAAAATCTGTCGGTAGCGTTCCTCGCTTTCCTTCAACGTACGTTCACGCTCTACAACTTCCAACCTTAGCGAGAGGTTTTGCGCAATGTTATCGTGGACCCGCCGCGCACTGACGGTGAGATAGGCAATCAGCAACAAAACGATCGCGCCGGTCGCCAATGCGACAGAACCCTCCATGGTCGCGAAACGTACTGACCAGGGAAAAAGACAGGCCAGCAGAAATGCCGGGACGATTGGCCACAACACTGACAATGTGGTCGATCCGAATGCAGCGACACCGGCCACCATCAAGACTGGAATCAGCTGGTAGGACACCTGTCCTTCGGGAAACGCCAACCATGCAGCAGCACCCCAGGTAGAACCGCTCAGGACCGCGCCAAACGCATAGAGAAGACACCAACGCCGCGGGTGGCTGCGGTCATTGCGGTGCTGGTACATCTGCCAGAGTATGCCCCTGCCAACGGACACAGTGCTGCTTAGCGCCAACCACAGCATCAGATCGGCATGAGGAACGGCGGGCCACTGAACCAACACCAGCAACGCAGCGACCAGAACGGTGCTGAGTACGACCAGCGGAGTACCCTGATACAGCAACCTGACCTGCTCGTTACGGATCAGCGCCTCACGTTCACGAAGATCCCCTGCCATCGGGTCATCCGCGGACCGCCGAGCCGGAGACACCTCGCGCAGGTGCGCGATCCAGCGCATGGGGCCGCGGATACCCGGGATGGACAAATCAGTGGCATCTTCCCTGAAGTGTGACAGTGCTCTGCTCCCGGCTGGGTCGTTCCTTTGACCTGACCCAGGGCCATGAGCAATATCCGGACCACAAGAATCGAGCTTAAACCGTCCGGCGCCCACCAGTCCGGCCCCGACGGCGGATCACCTCTCTCACGCACACTGGTGAGAAAATGGCTTGGTCATCGTTGCGGAAACTCGATCACCCTCCGGACACTGGAGTACCCTTGCTCGCCTTCAAACAGCCGCTTTGGTGATCTCATAACCCGCTTTCTCGACTGCCGCCAGCATTGCTGCGTCAGCGGCAGAGCCAGTCACCGTGGCACTGGCGCCCTCCAGATCCACATCGGCCCCATCGACGCCAGGCACGGCAAGCAGCGCCTCACGCACTGCTTTGACACAATGCGCACAAGTCATGCCTTTTACATCCAGCTTTGTTTCCGTCGACATATCAAAACTCCCTAAGGCGATTTCTGCGTGCTGGCAGCCGGGTCGGCAAGCGCCCGGCTGACGCCGTTGGGCCCGGTGATCACGGTGCCCTGGCTGTCTTGCAGTACCGTCGATGTAGTGCCGTCACGGTGATGAATAATACCGCTTTGGGTCGCGCCCGGGGCGGTGGTGCGGCCGCTGTGATCGTACACCGACAGCCCACCGCCAGCTTCCGGCACAACCGTCGCGCTCCCTTGCCAGGAATTCATGGATCCCGGGCTGCCGAATCCACCGACGCCACCACCACCACCGTAGGCGCCACCAACCGAGCCCGCGGACCCGAATCCGCCACCCGGACTACCGAACGACGACTGCGCCTGAGCCATACCCGCCGACAGCAACAACATGACTGTTGTCAGCACCATGTGCCGCAGCAAACTCCGCTTCCTGTCACCCATCAAACTCTCCCTCCAGACTGAACACCAGATGAGACACCCGAACTCCGACGCGGTTCCAGACACTGCCACGGCTCCCAGTCACCAACTGCCCTGGTTCTCCATCTGCGACCACGGCGCCTGCGGCGGCAACGCCTCTCCCGCCTGCAGCAGCTCGATCGAGATTCCGTTGGGGTCCTTGACGAATGCCATGTGCCCGTCCCGGGGTGGTCTGAGTATGGCGACCCCCATGTCCATCAGATGCTGACACAACTTGTAGATGTCGTCGGTGCGAAACGCGAGATGCCCGAACTGGTCCCCATTCGTATAATCGCGATCATCCCAATTGTGGGTCAGTTCCACCTGTGGGGCCTGGTCGTCCTCACCATAGTAATAAAGACTGAAGCGACCGTCTTCATAGTCATTCTTGCGCAGTTCCCGCAATCCCAGGCCGTCGGTGTAGAAACGCGCGCTCGCCTCCGGATCACGAGTTCGAATCATAGCGTGCAGATAGCGAATCACGGGCTGACTCCAGGTTGAGGATATGCTCATAGACTGTCGCAACCATAGATTGCAGCCTCATCACCGGCAGGCTGCGAACACCGCGGCTGTGGGTCCATCGCAGTTCAGGTCGGCGATATCGACAGCCGGCGGATCGTTGTCTGACAAACAGTCTACTGCATCCCTGTATCAAGCGGTTGGGCTTTGCAATCAACATAGGCACGGGCCAGGCAGGCGGCCACCTTTGCGTTGTTCCTCACCAGACTGAGGTTGGCGGCGACCGAACGCCCGTCACTGTATTCGGCCAGCCGGGACAGCAAATAGGGGGTCACGTCCTTGCCATGAACCCCCGCCGTATGCGCACTCTTCAGTGCCTTGTCTATCCAGGCATCAAGCTCGGCAATCGGAATTTCGTCCTCACGAGGAATGGGATTGACAATGAGTTCCCCCCCTTGCAAACCTATTCGCTCTCGACAGCATAGTATCGCGGCCAGCTGCCGCACGTCGTCCACGCGCCGGTCCACCGACAAACCACTGCTGCGGGTATGAAACGCCGGGAACCAGTCGGTAGCCATGCCGATCACCGGTACACCCAGTGTTTCCAGATACTGCAGGGTTCTGGGCAGGTCGAGTATCGATTTGGCGCCGCTGCAGACCACCGCGACCCTGGTGCGTGCCAGTTCGGTCAAATCCGCGGAAACATCCATGCTGGTGTCGTAGTCACGGTGAACACCGCCGATGCCGCCGGTCGCAAACACACGAATGCCCACCAGCGCCGCACAGATCATGGTCGCGGCCACCGTGGTGGCACCGTCCCCTCCCAGCGCGACGACCGTGCCAAGGTCACGGCGGCTGAGCTTGGCTATGGTTCGGGACCGTCCCAGATGTTCGATCTGTTGATCGTCCACACCCACCACGATATGTCCTCCGAGTACCGCGATGGTGGCCGGCACTGCGCCCTGCCGGCGCACTATATCTTCGAGATTGCGAGCAAGTTCGACGTTGTCGGGCCACGGCAGGCCATGTGAAATAATGGTGGACTCCAATGCCACCACCGCTTCACCAGCGGATAGCGCCGCTTGCACCGGGGCCGAAAGCTGCAAATAAGGCTCAGCGTCCATTTGTTTGCAACCTCTCTCCACGCACGGTCGCCAGCCGCGCCGCCAAATCACCCTCGGCAAGCTTCGCAGGCACCGATTGTGTACTCTCGAGACTCAGGGAGGCACAAGCCAGGCCCCTCGCGGTGGCCTCCTGCAAAGACTCTCCATGCAACAATCCACTGACCGCCCCGGCAAACAACGCATCGCCCGCACCGTTGACGCTTTGCACCGCGGCGTGCGGTGGCTGACCGTGCCAGATGATCCGGCCATCAAAACACAGCGCACCCCGATCTCCCAGCGTCACGATTACTTTGCGAGCCACGCCCGACAATAGCGACAAACCCGCGGCGACCGCGCCACTCATAGTGTCGGCCCGCAGGCCGGTCATGGCGCGTGCTTCGCGATGGTTCAGCACCAGCAGATCGAACCTGGCCGGCAAACCCAGCAAACGCGCACTCTTTGCCGGCGATACCGGTGTCGCCATCAGGATGCGACCCGCCGCAACCCCGGCCAGGTAGTTCAGTGTCTCGGCCCGCAGATTGGCGTCAACCAGCCAGCAGTCGAACTGCCGCATGGAGTGGACCAGTCCCTCCAGGCTCCGCGGAGAAAGCGCATCGTAGATCGCCATGTCCGCGTACCCGGCGATCAGTTCACCGCTGCGATCCAGTATCGCGAGATACTCCGCGGTGCCGCAATCGATGAGTCTGTTGACCAAACTTGCATCGACGCCCCGCGCCAGCAGATCGGCAATCAGCCACTGCCCACCCGCATCATCGCCGACTGCACTGAGCACACCACTGCGGTGGCCAAGCAAGGTCAACATGGCGGCAACGTTTCGAGCAACTCCACCGGCTCCGATGACGGTGTCGACTGGATTGGAGGTCGCAGGTACATGGTCCTGCCGGCAATGCAGGGTTCTGTCCCTGTGGAGGCCGCCAACGCAGAGCACGGTATGGGCAGCGGTCAACATTGATTCATTGCGACTCCGGAAAGCCGGATGCCCGGCCGTCGATGAACGATCCAACCAGGGCAACCATGAACGGCAGGGATGATGATTCGCGCCAATCCCCTACCGCAAAATTCCAGGCGCTCTTTTCTTGAGCACGGCATTGGGTAAAAAGAGTATATACCCACGGCTCGGCAGTATTCGGCCTCCATTGCACGCACCTTATCAAAGCCGGATCATGCCGCCGTGTTGCCCTGGTGTGCAAAAACACTTCACAATGCGCTATTCTATCGCTTCCGGCATCAGGCCGGGAATCATTCCAATCACAAAAAGGCAAAGTAATGGCGAAACACGACCTTTCCTCCTATTCCGTGGATCAGCTCAAGGATCTGATCAAGGATTGCGGCATGGAATTGCTGAAGCGTCAGAAAGATCTGGTCGAGGAGGCGCGCGAGAAAGCGCTGGCCATCCTCAAAGAATACGGTGTCATGGTCGATGAGGTCATGAAGATCCCTGGGCGGGTGCGTGCATCACGCAAGAAAGCCGCACCCAAGTACCGGAACCCAAAGAACCCGCAACAGACTTGGGCGGGTCGCGGTCGCAAGCCGCGCTGGCTGGAAGTCGAACTCAAGAAAAAAGGCGCCAAGCTGGAAACTTTCCTGATCAAGTAGACACCAATACCACTCCTTCCAGCCGGCAGCATTGCCCGCCATGCTGCGGCATCGGCTCGGCTGGAAGGATGTCTGATCACGCCCCACGCGATTCGATGTGCAGGGCGCAGGCAGACGAGTCCTGTGTAGTACACCCCGCGAACCACACGCCCGTGCAGGACTCACCGGCACACCTACTCCTCTTTAAGATTCTTCCTACGCAGGACTCTGGCGAGCACCGATCGTTGCCGGTAGCTACTCCCGGTAGCCTGCGTTCCATCGACTAACAAGGGCAACCCAGGGCGAAAGCCCCGGGACGCAAAGTCACCGGTCTAAGGAGCCTCATGCTCTATGACAGCGGGACCGCTAGTCTGACCGGCTGCCGCAAAGGCAGACCGGAAGCGCGTCCCGGATGGACGCGCGGACTGTGTGCATGCCCCAACTGTCAGCAGTGATACGGATTTCA
>CBDVAK010000184.1:0-7077 GCA_965371945.1 uncultured Candidatus Competibacteraceae bacterium | reverse complement strand
GTCCACGGCGACCGCCGCAAACTGCTGGAGTTCGATATCGCCGAGCATCCGCTGGCGCTGCAACTGGGGGGTAGTGAGCCGTTGCAACTGGCGCGCGCGGCGGCAATCGCCGGGCAGTGGGGTTACGACGAGATCAACCTCAATGTGGGTTGCCCCAGCGATCGCGTGCAATCCGGTCGTTTCGGCGCTTGTCTGATGGCTGAGCCCGCTCTGGTGGGCGACTGCGTGGCGGCCATGGCGGATGCAGTGCCGCTGCCGGTGACCGTCAAGACCCGTATCGGTATCGATGACAGGGATTCCTACCCGTCATTGGTCGACTTTGTCGGCACGGTAGCGGCGCGGGGTTGCCGGACATTCATCGTGCATGCCCGCAAGGCCTGGTTGAGCGGACTCAGCCCACGACAGAATCGGGATATCCCGCCACTGCGCTACGATGTGGTGCACCGGCTGAAAGCCGAGTTCCCCGCGCTCGAGATCGTTATCAACGGCGGGCTTGGCAGCCTCGATGAGGGTGCCGCACATTTGCCTGCGCTGGACGGATTCATGCTGGGACGGGCCGCCTACCGGTCACCCTACGTGCTGGCGGATGTCGACCGCAAGTTCTATGGCGATCGGCACGAAGTGCCCAGCCGGCGCCAGGTGATAGAAAGATTGCTGCCCTATGTGGAGCGGCATCTGGCAGCCGGCGGCCAGCTCAAGCATGTGGCGCGGCACCTACTGGGTCTGTTCCAGGGCTGCCCGGGCGCCCGCGCCTGGCGTCGCTATCTCAGCGAACAGGCGCATCGCCATGGCGCCGGGGTGGAGGTCCTGCTCGCGGCACTGGCGCAGCTACCCGCCGATGCAAGCCGGGGTAGTGCGGGTGCGGGCAGCGCTCTGATTCCGTAATCGCTAACCGGGGCAGGATCCGGTGTCACCCGGCACCTTGCCGGTGAGTAGCAGGAAATTCCCGAACGGTCCCATGTTGCTCATGGCTTCCACTTTCGGCCCATCGAATTTGAGGCGGCCAAACATCATCGCTTTCATGGGTCCGTACTCGCCGGAACCCATCTCCTGCCAGCGGCTCGTTTCCGCCCACATCAGGTAGTCGGCACTGGAATTGAGCTCGCCAGCCTTGGGCGGACCCCCATAGGTACATATGGCCTTGCCGTCCTGCTCGGCGATATGCAGCTCGATCTGCGGGCTGTCGGCACAATCGAGACGGTAGATGCGCATCACCTTGTAGCCACGGCCTTCATCGTTCTTGATCCACGAATCAGCCAGGCCGGTGGTCAGGATTTCGTCCTGGTTCCAGGCATCGCAAGCTGTATTGGCCCAATCCGCGGACATGAACGTGGTCTCGGCCTGGACCCCGGCCGCAGCGATCAGGCAGCCAATAGCGGCGATCGTGGTGGTCAGGCGTTGTGTCAGATTCATCCTGTGTTCTCCCCCGGATCTGGAGTGTTGTCGTGATGGGCTGCGTACGATGAGCGGGACGGGGCGCACTGATCGCAACAAACTGGCACAACACCATACCGGCCACCTTCCGCGGTGGTCCAGATTCACTCGGGGATAGCTTGCTGCGTGCGGCTTCCCCCTTATGGGGTAGCCGCTACGCAGCGCTTGTCGTCGAGGTGTATTGACGTGCTACCCCTCGTCCGCCTTCTTGACCGATTTTGCAGTGGCAACAGCTTCTTCCAGTCGCTCACAAAAGGTTCGCAACAACTTGACCCGGGCGTAGTACTTGTCGTTGCCCTCGATCAGTGTCCAGGGCGCTGTCATGGTGCTGGTGTGCTCGATCATCTCGTGAACCGCTTCTTCGTATTGGGGCCATTGCTGGCGATTGCGCCAGTCCTCGTCGGTCAGTTTCCAGCTCTTGTAAGGTGTGTCCTCGCGGGCCTTGAAACGGGCCAGTTGCTCCTCCGGGGTGATGTGCAGCCAGAACTTCAACAGCACGATGCCGTGATTGACCAACTGCTCTTCAAAGTCGTTGATCTCGGCATAGGCGCGTCGCCATTCGTTCTCGGTCGCGAACCCCTCCACGCGTTCCACCAGGACGCGCCCATACCAGCTGCGGTCGAAAATGGTCACCCGGCCCGCGCGCCCCAATTGCCGCCAGAATCTCCAAAGATAGTGCTGGGCGTTTTCTTCGTCGGTCGGCGCCGCGAATGGGATCACCTGGTATTCCCAGGCCTGCAACGCCTCGGTGGTACGACGGATTGCCCCGCCCTTGCCGGCGGCGTCCCAGCCTTCCATCACCAGCAGGCTCGATACACCGAGTTCCCGTGCGGACCGGTAGGCTTTGTGGAGCCTGGCCTGCCACTCCTTGAGTTGGTGTTTGTAGTTCTTACGGGGCAGCACCAGAGTCATGTCCAGTGCTGATAGCACGGAAGCGGACTCCCGAGGCGTGATCAGCCCGTCTTCACCGGCGGGATCGCCAGCAGTCGGATCGGAGCCGCCCTGATCCTCATCGCCCAGGTCTTGCGCGATTTCGGCGTGAAACTTGCGGCGCAGTTTGGAGTTCGTGAGGTGCTTTTGGATCGCATCGCGTATCGTGGCGCCAACGGTGAGTCCGCGATAACGTGGGTCGACACCTTCCACCAGTTGCCAGGGCGCCTTGCCGGTGCTGGTGCGCATGATGGCCCGCTCGGCAGTTTCCAGAAAATCGTCGTACATGTTCCAGTGCCGCCAGTCCGAGTCCCGTACTTGCCATTTGAGCAGCGGGTCTTTTTCCAGGGCCTTGAGGCGTTTTTTCTGCTCGCTCTTGCTGAGGTGCATCCAGAACTTGAGGATCAGCGCACCATCGCGGGCCAGGGCAGCCTCGAATCTGACGATACGTTCGAGGCGTTCGTCGAACTCGGCCAGGCTGATGTCCCGGTAGGCGCGGCTCAGAGTGGGTTGCGAGTACCAGCACCTGAGGCACATGCCGATCTTGCCCTTGGGGGGCAGATCCCGCCAGTAACGCCAGTATTCGGGGCGCTCGCGTTCTTCGGGGGAGGGTTCGGTATAGGCGTGAGTGATCAACCAGCGTGGATCCATCCATTTGTTGAGCAGGTTGACCGTCTCTCCCTTGCCCGCGCCGTCGACGCCGGCAAAAATTAGGATGACCGGGAAATCCGCTGTGCGCAGAGCCTGTTGAACCTCGATCAGTTCATGACGCAAAACGGGTTCGATTTCGTTGTACTCGCTGCGCGAGACCTTGCGTCCAAGTTCAGCAGTTCGAAACACGGGCGCATCCCCCCTGGGTAGCGACATCGGCATATACAGTGGCAACCATAACCACAGCACTTGTGGGTGCAACGGGTATTATATACTGCGATCCGGCCGGCAGGAGCATCTCGTGTATTACAGCCTCGAGCAACAGCGTCCCGTACTGCAGGGTGACGAGCACTATGTGGCACCCAATGCCACCCTGATCGGTGCCGTGGTGCTTCATCAGCATGTCAGTATCTGGTTCAACGCGGTCCTGCGCGGCGACAACGAACCGATCGTGGTGGGGGAGGCAAGCAACATCCAGGATGGTTCGGTACTGCACACCGACCCGGGTTATCCGCTGAGTCTGGGTCGCGGCGTGACCGTGGGGCATATGGTGATGCTGCATGGCTGCCGGATCGGCGACAACACTCTGATCGGGGTGAGATCGGTGGTCCTCAACGGTGCCCGCATCGGCAACAATTGTCTGGTCGGCGCCGGCAGTCTGGTGACCGAGGGCAGGGAGATACCCGATAACTCGCTGGTGATGGGTTCCCCCGCCAAGGTGGTGCGTACACTGGATGCGAAACGCATCGACCAATTGCGCCAATCCGCAGAAGCTTACGTCAAAAAGCTACAGCGCTACCGCCAACATCTGCAACAGATCACGTAACGATACCGGCTCGAACAACGGCTTGAATATCACTCATCCTCGTCAGCGTGCGCGGTCAGGTCCAGCGAGACATGCATGATGCTGGGGTCTTCGGCGATAGGCCGGACCTTGAACCCCAGTTTGCGGTTCAGACGCAGCATGGGCCTGTTTTCGCGCAACACCTCGCCCCAGAGTTCGCGTATGCCCCGGTTCCGGGCATAGTGGATGATCTTGTTCATGAGCATGGCGCCGACGCCCAATCCTGCCATGTCGGGATGGATGATGATGGAATACTCGGCGCGCTCACCGTCGGGATCGGCCATGGCACGAACCCCTCCCCAGAACCGGCCGGTTCCCGGTCGGCCGCGATCGGTCAACACCAGGGCCATTTCGCGATCGTAGTCGATCTGGGTCAGTTGCGCCGCCATGGCATGCGACAGTTCCTTGAGCGGTTGGAAGAATCGCATGCGCATGTATTCCGGTGGTGCCTTGCGGGCTTCTTCACGTAACACGGTCTCGTCCTCGGGGAGTATCGGTCGCAACAACATCTCGCGGCCTTCGGGACCGATCACCGTTTCCTCCAGATCCTTGGGGTAAGGACGGATCGCAAGTCGGTGGTGTCTATTGCTGTCCGCTACCGAAATCGTGACCTTGGCATCCAGCGCCAGTACACCACCGGGGCGTGCCCACAGGGGGTTGATATCGAGTTCCACGATTTCAGGCAGATCGATGACCATCTGCGACAGCTTGATCAACGTGAGCGCCAGCGCATCGGTGTCTGCCTTGCGTGCGGTGGCCGCCTGCAGGCGCGGGAAAATCCGGGTTTGCAGCATGATTTCCCGGGCCAGGTTCATATTCAATGGCGGCAGGCCCCAGGCGATGTCATCAATGACACCCGACTCTGTGCCACCATGACCGAAGCGGATCACCGGCCCGAAATTGCCACCCGGGCACACACCAAGGGTCAGCTCGAAACTGCCTTCGCGATAGGCCATCGGCTGCAACAGGAAGCCCTCGATCCTGGCGGCGGGATCGAATTCTTTCAGCCTGGCGCGCATGGCCTCTGCCTCCGCACCGACCTGGTCGGAATCCAGATCGAGGACGACACCACCGACATCCGATTTGCGCCGGATGTCGGGCGAAATGATTTTCAGTGCCAGTTTGTCCGAGCGGCCTTTGGCGAGATCCGCGGCTTGCCGGGGTGTGTTGGCCAACAGGCTTTGCACTGTGGGAATGGCATAGGCCTGCAACAGCCGCATGGCCTCGAATTCGTTGCACTGCCGGCGTCCGGTGTTCAGGATATTCTGGACGATCGAGCGGGCCTCATTCAAATCGGGTGAGAAGTCTTCGGGTACCGACGCAGGGGTCTCAGTCAGCAATTGCTGGTTGCGTCGGTAGGAGACCTGACGCATGAAGGCGCGGACCGCCTCGCCTGGATCCTGATACGCCGGGATGCCCGCCAGCAGCAAATGCTGGCGACCGCTTGCGCCGCTCAACGATGCTGGCCAGGCCGCCACCAGGCAGCGGCGACTGCGGCCCTTGCCGCGTTTCACCGCATCGGCAATCGCCCGGTCGTCGACTGTGGCACAGGGCACGTTGACCACCAGCAGGCCGTCCGCACCCGGGTCGCGCAGCGCCGTCGCAACCGCTTTCTCGAATTGATCGGGGCTGGCGTGGTCGCCGAGATCGAGTGGGTTGCAGACATACCCCATGGTATCGACCAGCCCGGAGAAAACGGCTTCAGTGTCCGCGGAGAATCCGGCAAGTTCGCCACCCAGTATTTGCAGCGCGTCGGTGGCGAGCAAGCCGAAGCTGCGACTGTTGCCGACGATGGCCAGGCGCTTGCCCCGCACCTGGCAGGTAGTGGTGAGGGTCTCCGCCGAGTTGAACAACTCCGCCAGATCGCGTACCCGTACCAGACCGGCGCGCCGGAAAGCGGCTTCATAGACCACATCGCTTTCGCTGCCCCTGGTGCCTCGGCGTGGTTTGAGCACCACCACGGGTTTGATGCGTGCGGCACGGCGGGCCGCCGACATAAACTTGCGGGCATCACGGATACGTTCGATATAGAGGAGGATGGCCCGGGTGTTGTGGTCGCCGGCCAGATAGTCCAGCACGTCGCCGAAGTCGACGTCGATCGCCGCGCCCAGGCTGATCAGGTGGCTGAAGCCCTGCTGGTGAGCGACAGCCCAGTCCAGTGCGGCGCGGGCGATGCCGCTGGATTGGGTGACGAATGCCACCCGCCCGGTACCCGGCCTGAGGCTGACCGGGCTCGCGTTGAGGCCGTGGCCGGGAATCGACAAACCCAGTCCACCCGGGCCGATGATCCGCAGTGTATATGGCTTGGCGGCATCGAGCAGTGCCTGCTTGAGTTGTTTGCGCTGCGGTTTGGGGGGAGCGCCGCCTCTGCGGCTGACCAGTACCGCGGCCCGTGTCCCCAACTTTCCGAGCTCGGTGATCAGTTCCGGGGTCTGCTCGAGCGGCAGATCGATCACCGCCAGCTCCGGAACCAACGGCAGATGATCGAGATCCGGGTAGGCGAGCACGCCCTCCAGGGCTTCCACCTCCGGCACCACCGGCATGATCGGGCCCTTGAAACCGCCGTCCAGCAGATTGCGGATCAGCAGCCTGGCTTCGTCGATGGTGCTGCCTCCGGTCCGCGGGCTGGTCCCGGGTCGGGGCAGGATCAGGGCGACGGAGCGAGGTTTGAACATATGGTTGAGATTGCGAATCGTCATGATTGATGGACCTGTCCTGTTCGGATGGCTGCGGTTACAGCAATTGCCGAGCACGCGCCCGTGCAAACAAAGCCAGCGTCTTGCCGTCGGTGACTGATCCCGAGGCGATGGCGCGCTCAAAATCGTCGACACTCATGGGACGTAACTCGATGAATTCATCCTCGTCCGGGTTACCCTGTTCCGGGCTCAGGTGCTCGGCCAGAAAGGTGTACTGGACCTCATCGCAGAACCCGGGCGCAGGATGCAGAATACCCAGGTCGAGCCAGTCCCGGGCGCGGTACCCGGTTTCCTCGACGATCTCGCGCCGGGCACACTCGATCGGAACTTCGCCCGGTTCGAGGGTACCGGCGGGGAACTCCAGCAGATACTGGTCTACAGAGTGCCGATACTGATGCAGCAGCAGCAGCGACCCGTCCTCCAGGCGGGGGATCACTACCACCGCGCCCGGGTGCACCAGAGTGTGCTTGGTTATTTCGGTGCCGGTGTCGAGCAGCACTTTGTCCGCGACCAGCCGGTAGC
>CBDVAK010000183.1:0-7081 GCA_965371945.1 uncultured Candidatus Competibacteraceae bacterium | reverse complement strand
GGACAGCCTCCTAAGTGTTTACCGGAATCGTGGAACTGGCCGGTGTCGTCGGTGGGCACGAACTGCGGGGTGAAGACCTGAAGCTGCGGATTGAAGTATCGGCATCGTTTCTTGCGGATGTCGGACCGGGTGACAGCATCGCGGTCAACGGTGTATGCCTGACCGCCGTGGCAATCGAATGCGATGCTTTCAATGCTGATGTTTCGGCTGAAACCCTGCAGCACACATTGTTGAGCGAACTGCGGATCGGTAGCCCCGTCAATCTGGAAAAGGCGCTGACACCCACTTCGCGACTCGGTGGGCATCTGGTCAGTGGCCACGTCGATGGTGTGGGCACAGTGCGCTCGGTGCGCGAAGACGGGCGCTCGATTCGCCTGCAGGTGGTTGCACCAGATGATCTGGCCCGTTATCTGGCCCGCAAGGGGTCAATTTGCGTGGACGGCACCAGCTTGACAATCAACGACGTGCAAGGCGCCAAATTCGGTGTCAACATCGTGCCGCATACGTTGTCCCATACAGTTATTCAATACTATCGCCCGGGTTCACATGTACATCTGGAGGTTGATTTGATTGCCCGCTATCTGGAGCGCCTGTTGCTCGGTCAGCAGGCCGCCGATCCGTCCGCTGCTTCCCTGACCCTGCAGCAGTTAGGTGATGCGGGTTTTCTGCCGGCATCCGCGGCGGATCGCCGATGAATGCGACAGCAGAGATCCTGGCCGAACTGCGGCAGGGCAGAATGGTTGTCGTAATGGACGATGAGGACCGCGAGAACGAGGGGGACCTGGTGCTGGCGGCGACCATGGTACGTCCCGAAGACATCAATTTCATGGCCCGCTACGGACGTGGGCTGATTTGTCTGACGCTGACCCGGGAGCGTTGCAAACAGCTCAGCCTGCCGTTGATGGTGAGTGCCAATCAGTCCTCGCAGAGAACCAACTTCACGGTCTCGATCGAGGCCGCCGAAGGCGTGACCACTGGCATCTCGGCCTATGATCGTGCCCTGACGGTGCGCAAGGCGGTGGCCCCTGATGCCAGCCCCGGTGATCTGGTGCAGCCTGGCCATATCTTTCCGCTGATGGCGCAGCCGGGAGGTGTCCTGACCCGTGCCGGTCATACCGAAGCGGGCTGTGATCTGACCCGCCTGGCCGGTCTGGAACCGGCTGCGGTGATCGTCGAAATCCTCAACGAAGATGGCACCATGGCGCGGCGCGAAGACCTGCAACGGTTTGCAGCCACGCATGAGTTGAAAATCGGTACGATCGCAGATCTGATCCGTTACCGGTTGTTGAACGAGAAAACCGTGGAGCGGGTGGCTGAGTGCCCCATCGACACCGAGTATGGCGTTTTTCGGCTGTGTACCTACCAGGACTCGGTCGATGGGCGTATTCACTACGCGCTGGTCAAGGGTGAGCCGTCCCCGGACCAGCCGGTGCTGGTGCGGGTGCATCTCCCGGACACCCTGCGCGATCTGCTGGGGGCGCAGATGGACGATGGCAGCAGGCCTCTGAGGAGTGCGATCGAGCGCATCTCCAGGGAGTCCACCGGTGTGGTGGTGGTACTGGATCAGGAAACTCCCGCCAGTGAAACCGTACGCCAGATCCGCATGTTCGGCCTGCGCCAGAAATGTGCGCAGACCGATACCGGTGAGCACGAGATCGATCACGACCTGTGGACCTACGGAGTGGGCGCCCAGATACTCCACGACCTCGGTGTGAGACAGATGCGGGTCTTGAGCGCGCCGATGAAAATTCATGCCATATCCGGGTTCGGATTGGACGTCGTCGAATACGTTTCATAGGACCGCCAAACGATGACTACATACGAGGGTGATTTCCGGACTCCCGAAGGCCGTTTCGTGCTGTTGTGTGCGCGCTTCAATGCCTTTGTGGTCGACGCCTTGAAGGATGGCGCCGAAGATGCGCTGCGACGACACGGCGTCGATGTCGCCGACATCGACTGTGTGATGGTCCCGGGGGCCTTCGAAATGCCGCTGGCAGCACAGCGGCTGGCTGCCGGGGGTCGCTACCGGGGCATAGTCGCATTGGCCGCGGTGATTCGGGGCTCGACCCCGCATTTTGACTACGTGGCTGGAGAGTGCAGCAAGGGGCTGTCCAGCGTCGCGTTGAGCCAGGGCGTGCCAATCGGGTTTGGCGTGCTCACCGTCGACAGCATTGAACAGGCGATTGAGCGGGCGGGCACCAAAGCCGGCAACAAGGGTGCCGATGCGGCCATGAGCATGCTCGAGATGGTCAATCTGATGTCCGTACTGGATGACGCCTCGCGTGGGTGAATCCGGACGCGCTGCCGGCCTCGTCAGCGGCCGCCGAAAGGCCAGGATGCTGGGTTTGCAGGCACTCTATCAGTGGCAACTGGCGGCCCAGCCGCTGGCGGAGATCGAGCAGCAGTTCGTGGCCGATGAACAATCCGCGAAAGCTGATCTTGCTTTTTTTCGCGAGCTGTTGCACCAGATTCCAGCTCACCGCGATGAACTCGATGCGGCTGTTTCAGGACACCTCAGTCGGGCGGCGGAGACAATGGATCCGGTCGAACGAGCGGTATTGTGGATCGGTACCTACGAACTGTTGCATCGCCACGATGTGCCCTACCGGGTGGCGATCAACGAAGCAGTCGATCTCAGCAAGCGATTTGGCGCCGAGCAGGGCTATCGTTTCGTCAATGGCGTGCTCGACAAGGTGGCGAAGGAATACCGACGCCAGGAGATTGCAACCGAACGCGCCGATCGGCTGCGCGATCAAGGCTCCTGAAACCAGCAAGCGGGAGAATCCGGTGGAATACAAGATCAGCAACATACTATGCGCCAGTGACCTGAGTGCCGGGGCGCCACGAGTCCTCAAGCATGCGCTGGGGTTGGCGGCTGCGCTTGGCGCCCGTGTGCATATCGTCCATGCACTGGAACCGCTCGGAGAGTTCGCGCATTCGATGATAGACAGCTATCTCAGTGCCGAAGTGCGGGAACGGCTTGAAAAGGAAGGCTACGCTGACGTGCGCAATGAGATTCAGCGTCGTCTCGATGAACTCGGGGCCGCTGCGGATGGCGGATTGCTGGGGCATATCAAGGCCATAGAAGGCGTGCCCTACGAGGTGATAATCGATCAATCGCTAGCCCTCGACGCCGATATGATCGTCATGGGCTCACGCGGGCACAGTGCTCTCGGGGAGCTGTTTCTGGGTTCGGTTGCGCACAAGGTTACGGTCAAGTCGAAGCTGCCGGTGGTACTGGTGCCCGTACACTGACGGCGACCATCGTCCATGGCCAGCATTGCACGGCGGGTGTTGCGCAAGACATCGATCGATACCAACGCGCCCCCGGAACTGATCCTGTATTCCACCACGGGGTGTCATCTATGCGAGCAGGCCGCGCAGATGGTCTGGCGGCAGGGGTCCCACCACGGTCGCCGGCTGCGGGAGGTGGATGTGGTGGATGATGAAGCAGTGTACCGGGACTATGGTATCCGGATTCCGGTGCTCAAGCGTTGTGACAGCGGTGCGGAACTGGCGTGGCCTTTCTCGGACCAGGCGCTGACCAGATTCCTGGCATAGCGAGGGATCCCCGCGAGGCTTGGAATTGTCCCCTTGACGCTACAATCCTTGTCCGCTTTCTGGAGGCGCGGCAGTGGGGCATGCTGAGCGAGGCAAGGGTGCTGTCAGACTCGATAGTACTGCCGATACCAGTCAACGAAGCGCGAAATCCCCGTTTCGATGGTTGTGTCCGGGCGGTAACCGACGTCCGTGACCAGATCGCTGACGTCCGCATAGGTGTCCGGCACGTCCCCCGGCTGCAAGGGCAGCAGGTTCTTTTGCGCTTCGCGACCCAGACATTGCTCAAGCACTTCGATATAGCGCATCAGCTCGACGGGCTGGTTGTTGCCGATGTTGTAGATCCGGTACGGCGCTTGACTGGTGCCGGGGTCCGGTTGCTCGCCAGACCAGTCCGGGTTGCCCTCGGGAACCCGGTCCAGTACCCGCGTGACGCCTTCAACGATATCCTCGACATAGGTGAAGTCGCGGCGGTGGTTGCCGTAGTTGAAAACATCGATCGGCTCACCAGCCAGTATCTTGCGCGTAAACAGAAACAGCGCCATGTCCGGTCTGCCCCAGGGCCCGTAAACCGTGAAAAAGCGCAAACCCGTGGTCGGAAGCCGGTACAGATGGGAATAGGTATGCGCCATTAATTCGTTGGCTTTCTTCGATGCCGCATACAGTGACAACGGGTGGTCCACGTTGTCGTGGATTGAAAACGGCATGCTGGTGTTGGCGCCATAGACAGAACTGGAGGAGGCATAGACCAGGTGCTCGACACCGTGATCACGACAGCCTTCGAGGACGTTGATAAAGCCCACCAGATTGCTGTCGACATAGGCGCGCGGGTTCTCGATCGAGTAGCGCACGCCGGCCTGGGCGGCAAGGTTGACCACCCGCTGCGGTTGTTCGCGCTGGAACAGCGTTTCCATAGCTGGCCGGTCGGCCAGATCCATGCGGGCGAACTCGAACCGCCCGAAGTCGTTCAACTGAGCCAGTCGCGCCTCTTTGATGGTCACGTCATAGTAGTCGTTGAGATTGTCCAGCCCGATCACCGTGTCGCCACGATCGAGTAATTTCCTGGCGAGCGTGAAGCCGATGAAACCGGCGGCGCCGGTGACCAGTACCTTCATGGCAAATATCCTTTATGCAGTGAAATCAGAGGCGCGCATCGGTCTCGTGCGCCGGGAACAGATACTTGAGATCGAACAGCACCGCCCCGGGCCGGCCCAGTTCGCGTATTCGGGCGCTGCCCATTTCCTTGAATTGACGATGGGCGACTGCCAGGATGATGGCATCGTAGCGTCCGGGCCGGAGTTCCTGCTGCAGCTCGATGTCGTATTCACGTTTGGCCTCGGTGGCGTCTACCCAGGGGTCGTACACCTCGACTTCGGCATGGTAGCTGTCCAGTTCTTTGATCACGTCGACCACCCTGCTATTGCGCAGGTCGGGGCAATTCTCTTTGAAGGCGAGCCCCATCACCAGAATGCGCGAGCCGACCACATGGATCTTACGCTGGGTCATCTCCCGGGCCAGTTCCGATGCCACGTAGATTCCCATGTTGTCGTTGATCCGCCGCCCGGCGAGGATCATTTCGGGGTGGTAGCCGATCTCCTGGGCCTTGTGAGTCAGATAGTACGGATCTACGCCGATACAGTGTCCCCCCACCAGGCCAGGCCGGAACGGCAGGAAGTTCCATTTGGTGCCGGCTGCCTGCAGCACCGATTCGGTATCGATGCCGAGCCTCTTGAAGATCAGCGCCAGTTCGTTGATCAGGGCGATATTGACGTCTCGCTGGGTGTTTTCAATGACCTTGGCCGCCTCGGCCACGCGGATGCTGCTCGCCAGATGGGTACCGGCCGGAATCACTGCTTTATACAGCTGGTCGACGAACTTGGCCGCATCATCGGTGGAACCCGAGGTCACTTTGAGGATGGTAGTGACCCGGTGCTGACGGTCACCGGGATTGATCCGTTCCGGACTGTAGCCGACGAAGAAGGTCTCGTCGCAACGCAATCCGGACGTCTCCTCAAGTATGGGAACACACACTTCCTGAGTAGCACCGGGGTAGACGGTGGATTCGTAAATGACGATGTCGCCTTGGTGGAGCGCTCGCCCGACCGTGCGGCTGGCCGCCCGCAGGGGACTCAGATCGGGTTGTTTGTGAAGATCAATCGGGGTCGGAACGGTGACGATATAGACGTTGCAACTCTCCAGGTCGGCGCTGTCGGAGCTGTAGCTGAGAGCCTGGGCTTCGGCGAGTTCTTGTGGATCGACCTCCAGCGTCGAGTCCTGGCCGGAGCGCAGTTCCGCGATACGGGCCTCGCTGATGTCGAACCCCAGGGTCGGAAACTGCTTGCCGAACTCGACCGCCAGCGGCAAGCCGACGTATCCCAGCCCGACGATGCCTATCCGGACTTGATCTAGTTGCAACATTCGGGTGCTCCTGCGCCGCAATGATTCTGGCTTCACGATCCGCGCTCAGCGCGGGATTATACGTGCAGCGGAAAGTGAAATGGCACAGCAAGGTTCATTCCGGCAATGCGACCTTTCGCCAGCATCGTCGGCGGAGTTGCGCGAGGCACAAAAAAGGCCCCGTCAAGCGGGGCCCTGGTAGCGGATGCCGGTGTCCGGAAGGTCAGTCGTCGCCCCTGAGTGCACCCAGTAAATGCAACAGGCTGAGGAACAGATTGTAGATGGTGATGTACAGGGTCACGGTGGCCATGATGTAGTTGGTTTCACCACCGTGGATGATGGCGCTGGTCTGATACAGGATCAGCCCGGACATCAGCAGGATGAACATCGCCGATACGGCCAGGCTCAGGGCCGGGATGCCAAACAGCAGCGCACCGAGGCTGGCGAGAAATGCGACCAGTATGCCCACCATCAACATGCCGCCCAGGAAACTGAAGTCCTTGCGGGTGGTCAGTGCGTAGGCTGACAGTCCGAGGAAGATTACCCCGGTGCCACCCAGCGCCGTCATGACCATCTCGCTGCCATTGGGCATACCGAGATAGAGGTTGATGATCGGACCCAGTGTGTAGCCCATGAAACCGGTCAGCGCGAACACCGACAGCAGTCCCCAGCCACTGTTGCGGGTGGCCTGGGTCAGCATCAACAGGCCGAAGTAGCCTCCCAGGGTCACCAGCCAATGTAGTGGTGGCGCATTGGTCATCACTGCATAGCCGGCCGTCAGCCCGCTGAACAACAATGTCATGGACAGCAATGCATAGGTGCTGCGGAGCACCTTGTTGGTTGCAAGTACGGATTCCGTAGATCGGGTTGCGACCCTGGTATTGCTGATCATCTGGATTGTCTCTCCAACAGTGTCCAACGTGATTCCGACTGATTTCGTCGGGAATTACGAAGAAATCATACACTGTGCAAGCGATCCGGTAAACGATTCCGGGACTGGAGGGAGTGGCCCGATTCCGGTACAGTCTGGCGCCGTGGAGAGGTGGCTGAGCGGTCGAAAGCGGCGGTCTTGAAAACCGCTGACGGGGTAACTCGTCCGGGGGTTCGAATCCCTCCCTCTCCGCCA
>CBDVAK010000182.1:0-7124 GCA_965371945.1 uncultured Candidatus Competibacteraceae bacterium | reverse complement strand
CGCGACCCCAACCTTGGCAAGGTTGTGCTCTACCAACTGAGCTATTCCCGCTTTGGTGGGCCGCATTCTAGCCATCGCCACAGCCCTGTCAACACGCGCTGAAACCGCAACCGACGGTTTTCGCCTTGATCGCGGCAGCAAGACGCTTCATTGGTCGTTGCTACTGAGCGCCGGCCAGGCCGCACGCAGATAGCTGACCATCGACCACAGGGTCAACACAGCAGCCACCACCAGCAACCACTGGCCCAGCACCACGGTGGACAACCCTGCGATGGGCTCCTGGTACAACAGCAACAGCAGTGCGACCATCTGCGCCGTGGTCTTGACCTTCCCCACTACGGATACTGCGACCCGGGAACGATCACCGATTTCAGCCATCCACTCGCGTAACGCAGATACCGTGATCTCGCGACCGATGATGACCGCGGCGGCTGCGGTCATCAGCGGGCCCGGATAGGCCTGCACCAGCAGCACCAACGCCGTGGCTACCATCAACTTGTCTGCCACCGGGTCCAGAAAAGCGCCGAACCGCGAAGTCTGATCGAATCGCCGCGCCAGATAGCCATCCAGCCAGTCGGTGATGGCCGCCAGTGCAAACAAGGCCGCCGCGGCCGGACCAGCCCAACGCCAGGGCAAGCCAAAAACCACGGCGAACACCGGAATTGCCGCAATTCGCAACAAGGTCAGGATGGTTGGCAGATTCAAGGTCATGGCGGACTTCTCAGGTACCGTCGTGAAAGCTGTCGTAGATCCGTTGCGCCAGATCCCGGCTGATGCCGCGTACCGCGGCGATATCCTCTACCCCGGCACGGCTGAGCTGCCGCAACCCCCCGAACTGCCGCAGCAAACGCTGGCGACGCCTGGCGCCTATGCCCGGGATCTGCTCCAGCACCGAGGTTCCCCGGCTGCGCTCACGTCGCTTGCGATGACCAGTGATCGCAAAGCGGTGAGCCTCATCACGGATCTGCTGGACCACCAGGAGAGCGGGCGAATCCGGCGGCAGTATAGTGGGGCCCCGATCACCCAACAAGTGCAGAACCTCCAACCCGGGTCTTCGGTCCATACCTTTGGCAACACCCACTAGAGTCACCGCATCAACCTGAAGCTCCTGCATCACCGCCGAGGCTTGCGCCAACTGTCCGGGGCCACCGTCGATCAGCAGCAGGTCGGGCAGTACACCCTCGCCCCGGCACAGCCGGGTGTAGTGACGTGACAGTGCCTGCCGCATCGCCGCATAGTCATCACCAGGGGTCACATCGCGGATGTTGAAACGCCGATAGTCGGCGTTGCGCGGTCCTTCGCTATCGAACACCACACACGAAGCCACTGTCGCCTCCCCCATGGTGTGGCTGATATCAAAGCATTCGATTCGTTGTGGGACCTCATCGAGCGACAATGCTTCCTGCAGCGCCTCGAGGCGCTGGCGCACCACCTGGCGACTGGACAAACGTGACTGCAAAGCTTGTTCAGCATTGGTCATCGCCATCGCCACCCAGCGGGCACGCTCACCGCGCAACCGACTGCTCAGCAGCACCCGCCTACCGCTGGCGCTGCCCAGCGCTTGTTCCAGCAGATGCACCTTCCCCGGAGCGTGGCTGAGCAGTATCTCCGCGGGAATGTCGCGTCCCGAGTAGTACTGTGGAACGAATGCCGACAATACTTCCGAGGGTCGCAGTACCCCCGGAAGCCGCGGGAAAAACGCCTTGTTGCCAAGATTGCGGCCGCTACGAAAAAAAAGTACCTGTACACAAGCCACGCCGCCTCTGACCGCACAGGCGACGACATCCAGGCTGGCGTGGGATCCGGCCACATACTGGCGCTCCTGTACCTGGCGCAAATGGCGGATCTGGTCCCGAAAGTGCGCGGCTTGTTCGAATTCCAGAGATCTGGAATTCACCTCCATACGATCTGCCAGAATATCCACCAACTCGTCGCTCTTGCCCTCCAGAAAAAGCTCGGCATGTTGGACTTCGCAGGCATAGCCCGGTGCGTCAATCAGGCCGGTGCAGGGTGCACTGCACCGCTTGATCTGATACTGCAGACAGGGCCGCGACCGGTTGCGAAAAAAACTGTCCTCGCACTGGCGTACCCGAAACAGCTTCTGCAGCAAATTGAGCGTCTCACGGACCGCACCGGCACTGGGATAGGGTCCGAAGTATCGACCCGGACCCCGGCGGCTACCCCGATGAAACGCCAGACGCGGAAACGCACCAGCGGATAAATAGATATACGGGTAGCTTTTGTCATCACGGAGCAAAACGTTGTAACGGGGGCGTAACGACTTGATGAGGTTGGCTTCCAGCAGCAGGGCCTCGGCCTCGGTGTGAGTCACCGTTACCTCGATCGCACAAATCTCCGCCACCAGACGGCTGATTCTGGTCGAATCGTGGCGGCTTCGAAAATAGCTCGACACCCTGCGTCTGAGGTTGCCGGCCTTACCGACGTAGAGCACCTCGGCATCGCCATTAAGCATGCGATAGACACCGGGCCTGGGGGTCAACGTGCGCAGGAAAGCGGCTGAATCGAAGGAACCGGAGGTCGGCATGCCTATCTCACCGCAAAGCAGGGCTGGTACCGGCCGCGACCCAATTTCTTAAAGAAGTTACCGGGGTAGCTCCGAAAAGACATTCAAACCACGGCAACCCACATCGCGAACCGGGAACTTCGACAAGCAACCGTCACGGTGCGCGCCACGCCGTCAGGGTTTGCCGCCCTCGATCAAGCCGTGGCGGATGGCAAGGTGCGTCAGCTCGACATCGTTGCGAACATCAAGCTTCTCGTAGAGCCGGTACCGGTAGGTACAAACCGTCTTGGGGCTGAGATTGAGAGTGCGCGATATGCTCTGGGCGTTCTGACCACGCGTCAGCATCAGCATCACCTGCATTTCGCGCTGAGTCAGACTGTCGAGTGGTGATTCGGTTCGATTGATGCTGGCCATCGCCAGTTGCCCGGCCACCTCGGGCGCCACGTAGGGATGCCCAGCATGGACCGTGCGTACGGCGCTGATCACCTCGGTGGCCCCGGAACTCTTGGACAGATAACCACTGGCCCCGGCTTCCAGCAACCGTTTGGGATAAGGGTCCTGGCTATGCACCGAAATCACGATGACCCTCGGGCCACCGCTGATATTGTTGAGCTTGCGAGTCGCCTCCACACCGCCCATACCCGGCATATCGACATCCATCACCACCAGGTCCAGTGGTTGACGGCGTGCTATCTCGACAGCCTCCTCGCCACTGGACACTTCGGCGACGACCTCGATATCGCCCGATTCTTCAAGAATGCGCTTCAATGCCACACGGATCAGCGCATGATCGTCGACCACCAGGACTCTGATCATAGATAGCCTAGTTCCCAACTGAGAATTTTCGAAGCCCCCCAACCCGGCGTCTCACTCGAACCAGGAGGATTCACGACACTATAACGAACTGCACAGCGATCTGGAAACCACGAATCCAGGAAACCGTATCAGAGGTTCACGATTCGAGGGCTGCTGGACGCAGTGTGCGTCACCGCCGCCGCTGCAGAATCGTGCAGTAAACGATACAATCCGCGGCCCTGTTGTGGGAAAATCGCGCCCCCTGCCCTGATCAACAGCAGTATGGACCAAGCAGCCATTGCCGACCACCCAAAAACGGTGATCCCAACACCGCCAGTCCCAACGCAGCCCGGCGAGGTACCGAGCTGGCGACTTCCAGCGGGTACTGCCACCGCGCTCGCGCTGGCGGGCGCGACCAGTGCCTGGCCGGGTGTGTCGTTGGTGCTGACGACCGACACGCCCACCGCCATGCAGATCGAGGCCGCATTGCGTTTCTTTGCCCCGCAGTCGCCGATCCTGCTGTTTCCCGATTGGGAAACGCTGCCCTACGACCTGTTCTCGCCACACCAGGACATTATCTCGACCCGGTTGTCGACCCTGCACAAGCTGCGAGACCTGCGCCAGGGCGTGTTGATCCTGCCGGCCGCTACGGTGATGCAACGCCTCGCGCCAAGACACTGGCTGGACGCCCACTGTTTGCTGGTGGCAACTGGCGACCGACTCGAGCCGGGCGCGTTCCGGGCCCGGCTGGAAGCCTCGGGCCATCGCTGTGCCACCCAGGTTCGTGAACACGGTGAATTCGCGGTGCGCGGCTCTCTCATCGATCTCTATCCCATGGGCGCCAGCCAGCCCTACCGTATTGATCTATTCGATGAGGAGGTCGAGTCGATTCGCACTTTCGACCCGGACACCCAGCTTTCCAGTGGCGAGATCGAGCGGATCGAGCTGCTGCCGGCCCGCGAGATTCCCCTGGACGAATCTTCCATAGCCCGCTTCCGGCAGTCCTTCCGCCGCGAGTTCCCCGCCGATCCCAAGGCCAGCCCTGTCTATCAGGACATCAGCGCGGGCCTGGTGCCGGGTGGTGTCGAGTACTACATGCCGTTGTTCTTCGACGAAACGGAATCGCTGTTCCAATATCTGCCCAAGCACTGTCTGTGTTTCACCATAGGCGACGTGGAATCGGCTGCCATGTCGTTTCTCGATCAGGCGAGAGAGCGCTACGAGCAGCGTCGTCACGACCAGCAGCGGCCGCTGCTGCCCCCCGAGGATCTGTTCCTGGGCTGGCGGGACGTCGCGGCCGAGCTGGACTTGAGACCACAGGTGCGCATCCGCACCGACGCCCGGGCGAGTCAGGCCCCGCTGACCTGCCTGGTGCCGCCAGAGGTGACCTTGAATCCGCGCGCCGACGACCCTGCCGAGGCATTGCGCGCCCTGCTCGCGACTGCCGGCGGAAAAGTATTGTTCGCGGTCGAATCGGCAGGGCGGCGTGAGATGTTGCTGAGTCACTTGCAGCCGTTGCAGATTCATCCCCGGACTGTCTCCGGATGGCAGGAGTTCCTGGATTCGGACAGCGACTGTGCGATCGTGGTGGCACCGCTGGAAACCGGATTGCTGCTGGCCGATCCGGCCTTGGCCGTGATCATCGAAGATCAACTGAGCGGAGAGCGCGTGCCCCAACCGCGCCGTCGGACTGCCCGCCGGGATCTGGAAAATATCATCACCAACCTCAACCAACTGGACCTGGGTGCTCCGGTGGTGCATGAGGAACACGGGGTCGGCCGCTACCGGGGACTGGAGATTCTCGAAACCGGCGGACCCCGTGGTGAATATCTGGTGCTCGAGTATGCTGGCGGAGCGCGTCTCTACGTACCGGTTTCCGGCTTGCAACTGGTACGGCGCTACACCGGTGCCGGCGACGACTCCGCGCCTCTGCATCGACTGGGCAGCGACAAATGGCGCAAGGCACGCAGCAAAGCCGCGCAGAAGGTGCGCGACGTGGCCGCCGAGTTGCTCGACCTGTATGCCCGGCGCAGTGCCCGTCAGGGACACCGCTTTACCCTGGATGACAGCGATTATCAGACCTTCGCCGATGCCTTTCCTTTCGAGGAGACAGCCGACCAGCTCGCCGCGATCGACGCCACCATTGCTGACCTCACCCAGGCCCGTCCCATGGACCGGGTGGTGTGCGGAGATGTTGGCTTCGGCAAGACCGAAGTCGCCATGCGGGCTGCATTCGTCGCGGTACAGGGCGGCCGCCAGGTGGTGGTGTTGGTACCCACCACCTTGCTGGCCCAGCAGCACTATCAGAACTTCCTGGACCGCTTCGCCGACTGGCCGATCAACATCGAGGTGTTGTCACGATTTCGTTCCCGCAAAGAGCAGGACGGGGTACTGAGCGGACTCGCCAGCGGCCGCATCGATATCGTCATCGGTACCCACAAGCTGCTGCAGAGAGACATCGCGCTACGGCAACTGGGGTTGGTGATCATCGACGAGGAGCACCGTTTCGGCGTACGCGACAAGGAACGCCTGAAGGCGTTACGCGCCGAGGTCGATGTGCTGACCCTGACGGCGACCCCCATACCACGCACGCTCAACATGTCTCTGGCCAATCTGCGTGATCTGTCGATCATCGCCACCCCGCCCAAGGAGCGTCTCGCGGTCAAGACATTTGTCGGCCAGTGGAACCCCGCCCTGATCGAGGAAGCCTGCCAGCGGGAGCTCAAGCGCGGTGGACAGATTTACCTGCTGCACAACGAAGTCGACAGCATCGCCCGCATGGCCCGCGATGTCGCCGCCATGGTGCCTGCGGCACGGGTGGCCGTAGCGCACGGCCAGATGCGTGAGCGTGAGCTCGAACAGGTCATGCTCGATTTCTATCACCAGCGCTGCAATCTCCTGGTCTGTACCACTATCATCGAAAGCGGTATCGACGTACCCAATGCCAATACCATCATCATCAACCGCGCCGACCGGCTCGGTCTGGCCCAGTTACACCAGCTGCGAGGTCGGGTCGGGCGCTCACACCACCGGGCCTATGCCTATCTGGTGGTTCCGCACCACAAGGCCATGACCGCCGATGCGATAAAACGCATTGAGGCGATCGAATCCATGGAGGATCTGGGCGCCGGGTTCGTGCTGGCCAGCCACGATCTCGAAATCCGTGGCGCCGGCGAACTGCTGGGCGACGAACAAAGCGGACAGATACAGGAGATCGGTTTCAGCCTCTACACGGAATTGCTGGAGCGCGCGGTGCAGGCCATCCGGTCGGGCAGCGAACCCCAGCTCGAGGGGCCCTTGCACAGCGGACCGGAGATCGATCTGCAAGTGCCGGCACTCATCCCCGATGACTATCTGCCCGACGTACATGGCCGCCTGATCCTCTACAAGAGAATCGCCGCCGCGGCCAGTGCGGAAGAGTTGAGGGAATTACAGGTGGAGATGATCGACAGATTCGGATTGCTGCCGGAACCGGCGCAGACTCTGTTCCGCATCACCGAACTGAAATTACGCACCACGCATATCGGAATTCGCCGCATCGAGGCTGGTGAGCAGGGCGGCCGTATCGTGTTCGGGGAGCAACCCCGCATCGATCACGAAGGCATCATGCGCTTGATCCGGGAGCAGCCCGCGGTCTATGGTCTCGATGGTCAGGATCGCCTCAGATTCACCCTGCCGATGCCAAGCGTCGAGGCGCGCATCGATACGGTGGGCAAATTGCTGGAAATGGTGGCGGCCTGAACGTTCTCGGGAGACAAACATGAACGCGGTATCAAACAGATTCCGCCTGCTGGTGCAGGCCCTG
>CBDVAK010000181.1:0-7125 GCA_965371945.1 uncultured Candidatus Competibacteraceae bacterium | reverse complement strand
ACGCAGACCGAACCCTGCAAACCGCGGGCGACGGGTTACAGCCCTTGTTGCGAGAGCGGAACTCGGTACATCGTGTCGAGGAGGGCATGCGCGGCGTTGGAGAGGGTATAGGCTTTGTTGCGAATGACCCCGAGATGTCTGCACAGATCGATACCGTCCACCGTCATAGCGGCACAGTCCCCACCAAGCATCTGGCGGGGCAAGATACTCCAGCCCAGTCCCACCGATACCATCATCTTGATGGTCTCCAGATAGTTGGTGGCCAGCCCAACGTCCAGCTCGATGCCCTGCTGACGCATCGCATGGTCGATGATTCGGCGGGTGTAGGTGCCTGTGCCCGGCAGGATCGCACGATGCGCGGCCAGTTGCGTGACACTCACCGTATCGCGGGCAGCCAGCGGATGCTGCGGATGAGCCGCTACCACCAACTGGTCGGTCCACAACCGCGTGCAATCGATTCCGGGTGGTGGTTCGGGTGGCAGGGTGGCAATCCCCAGTTCCAGCTCGCCGTGTTCGACCTCGCCGAGTATGACCTCTGAATCCAGGAAGCGGATATCGAGTTCCACCGCCGGATGCGCTGCGACAAAAGCTTTCAGCAACGGTGGCAGCCGGTGCAGGCCGACATGATGACTGGTGCCGATGATCAGCGGCCCGGAGATTTCACCGGACAGGTTGCGGATGGCGCGCTCACTGGCGCGCAACTCGGCAAGAATACGACGTGCACGGGGCAGCAGGGTGCGCCCCGCCTCGGTAACCACAACCCGGCGTCCAATACGGTCGAACAATTTTGCCCGCAGCCGTGACTCCAGTGCGGCGACCCGTTTACTGACAGCCGGCTGGGTCAGGTGGAGCTGAACTGCGGCGTCGGAAAAAGAACCCTGGTCCGCCACCTGAACGAAGGCTTTCAGGTTGGCAATCTCCATACATCAGATACTCGAATGGCGACAATGAATTCCAATAAGGAATGGAAAGAATAATAAACATGAATTGATGTTATATCCACGCCCGCCTTAGGATGGCGGCACGGCAACCTAGGAGCGGCGATGATGGTTGGTAGGACACTCTACGAGAAACTCTGGGATTCGCATGTGGTGGCCAGCAATGATGATGGCTCGGCGCTGATCTACATCGATCGTCATCTGATCCATGAGGTGACATCGCCGCAGGCATTCGAAGGTTTGAGGCTGGCGGGACGCAAGCCCTGGCGAGTGGATTCCATGATTGCCACGGCCGACCATAACGTCCCGACCACCGGCCTTGGTGCTGGCATTACCGATCCCGTGGCCAGGGTGCAGGTGGAGACTCTGGATGCGAATTGCGCGGAATATGGTCTGGTGGAGTTTGGCATGGGGGACCCCCGTCAGGGTATCGTCCATGTCATCGGGCCGGAGCAGGGGGCAACACTGCCTGGCATGACCGTGGTGTGCGGTGACTCGCACACCGCGACCCACGGTGCGTTTGGGGCCCTGGCGTTGGGAATCGGCACCTCCGAGGTCGAGCATGTCATGGCCACCCAGTGTCTGGTGGAAAGAAAGATGAAACCCATGCTGGTCAGGGTAGACCCGCAACTGGGGGAAGGCATTTCCGCCAAGGATCTTGCTCTGGCGGTGATCCGCTCGATCGGTACGGCCGGTGGCAATGGCCATTCGATCGAATTTGCCGGCGAAGCAATACGGGCGTTGTCCATGGAAGCCCGCATGACGCTTTGCAACATGGCGATCGAGGCGGGCGCCCGCAGCGGTATGGTGGCGGTCGATGAGACGACGCTTGAGTATCTTCGCGGACGGCCTTTTGCTCCCAGCGGCGAGATGTGGGAACGGGCCGAGGCGGCATGGCGCGAGTTGCACAGCGACGAGGGCGCACATTTCGATCGCATTCTGGAACTCGACGCAACGGCGATAGCCCCACAGGTCACCTGGGGCACGTCACCGGAGATGGTGATCTCGATCAACGAGCGTCTGCCTGACCCTGACCTGCAGGAGGATCCGGTGCGTCGTGAGGGCATGCGGCATGCGTACCGATACATGGGACTGCAACCGGGGCGTACCGCTGCGGACATCCCATTGAGCAAGGTATTCATCGGGTCCTGTACCAACTCGAGAATCGAGGATCTGCGGGTCGCCGCCAAGGTGGCGGCGGGACGTCGGGTTGCCACCAACATTCGTCAGGTGTTGGTGGTGCCGGGCTCCGGCCCGGTCAAACGACAGGCCGAATCCGAGGGGCTCGATCGGGTGTTCATGGAGGCGGGTTTCGAGTGGCGTGACCCCGGTTGTTCGATGTGCCTGGCCATGAATGCAGACCGGCTGGAACCGGGCGAGCACTGCGCCTCGACATCAAACAGAAACTTCGAGGGGCGCCAGGGCGCCGGTGGCAGGACCCACCTGGTGAGTCCTGCGATGGCGGCGGCGGCGGCCGTCACCGGGCATTTCGTGGATTTTAGAAACCTGCATTGAGTCGGGAGGTCAGAATGCAAGCTTTTACCGTACACAATGGGATCGTGGCGCCGTTGGATCGCGCCAATGTTGATACCGACGCCATCATACCCAAGCAATATCTGAAATCGATCCACCGCAGCGGCTTTGGTCAGAATCTGTTTGATCACTGGCGCTATCTGGATCAGGGGGAACCGGGGCAGCAGACCGAAAGACGGCTGAACCCCGATTTCGTCCTCAACCATCCACGCCACCAACAGGCCAGCATTCTGCTGGCGCGCGAAAATTTTGGTTGTGGTTCGTCGCGTGAACATGCGGTGTGGGCGCTGACCCAGGCCGGGTTCCGTGCTGTTCTGGCACCGAGCTTTTCTGATATATTCTTCAATAATTGTTTCAAGAATGGGTTCTTGCCTATTGTTTTATCAGTCGATGTAATTGACAACCTGTTTCAGGAAGTGATGGCTACGCCGGGCTACGCGCTGACCATCGACCTGCATGCCCGGGAGGTGAGAGCCACGGACGGTCGCTGTTGGGCATTCGAGGTCGATGACACCAGGCACCGGAACCTGGTCAACGGCCACGACGAGATTGACCTGACCCTGGAAAAGGCTGAGCAGATTCGCGCCTATGAGCAACAGCGTCGTGCCGAGGCACCGTGGTTGTTCGGGGGCGCACCATGAGCCGCACCGTTCTGGTCCTGCCCGGCGACGGTATCGGCCCCGAGGTCATGGCCGAGGCGATCAGGATCCTGGAGATCTTGCAGACCCGGCACGGTCTGGAAGTGAATCTGGAAAGCGGTCTGATCGGTGGTAGCGCATGGGAGCAAAGTGGCGAGCCATTGCCACCGGCCACGCTGGACGCGGCCCGGGGGGCAGCGGCCATATTGCTCGGTGCGGTCGGCGGCCCGCAATGGGATGGGTTGCAGCAGCAACAAAAACCGGAATGGGGTCTGTTGTCGATACGCAGTGCACTGGGTTTGTTCGCCAATCTGCGCCCGGCTCTTTTGTATCCGCAGTTAGCTGCGGCCTCCAGCCTCAAGGCAGATCTGGTGGCGGGTCTGGACCTGTTGATCGTCAGGGAACTGACCGGCGGAATCTATTTTGGAGAGCCGCGCGGCATCCGCATTCTGGAGGGAGGGGAACGTCAGGGCTACAACACCCTGGTCTACCGTGAGTCTGAGATCGAGCGGATCGCGCGAGTTGCGTTTGACAGCGCCCGCAAACGCCAGGGGCGGGTTTGTTCGGTGGACAAGGCCAATGTGTTGGAGGTTAGCGTGCTGTGGCGGGAGGTGGTGCAGCGGGTCGCCGGTGACTATCCGGACGTGACCCTGAGCCACATGTACGTGGACAATGCCGCGATGCAACTGGTACGTGAACCCAGGCAGTTTGACGTCATGGTCACCGGCAACATGTTCGGCGATATCCTTTCCGACTGTGCCGCCATGCTCACCGGTTCGATCGGCATGCTGCCATCCGCCTCGCTCAATGAATCAGGACTGGGCCTCTACGAACCCATACACGGTTCCGCACCCGACCTTGCGGGTCGGGGGATCGCCAACCCGCTTGCTGCGATTTTGTCGGTGGCGATGATGTTGCGCTACTCGCTGGACCAGCCCGAATTGGCGGAACGGGTTGAGACGGCAGTGGGCGAGGTGCTGGACCAGGGCCTCAGAACCGCTGATATCGCGGCAGAGGGCGATACCCCGATCACTACTTCCGCCATGGGTGACGCAGTGGTAGCGGCGCTCGCCGGTTGATCTGCCGCCGTGCGTGTGGCGGGTGATGCGGTGGCAACCCGGACACTGCTGAGCTGCGGTAACGTGCCGGTGGCACCAGACCGGGGCCGCGGCTACCGGGTGCTGCGAGCGATCACTGGTGTTGAGAGAATGCTCAGCGACTTGGTCCGTTTTGTCTGTTGTAGGGCGTTGTTTGCGCAAGTACATTCCTGGGTAGCACTCGACGCTGCGCCTGTCGTGTCACTTCGAACTGTTGTTGGTGCGACGGTGAGCAGGAAAGCAGTGGCAGTGCTGATAGAGGCGATTTCTGTCAGATGGCATACCAGCCTGCTTGTCTTCTGGTCCGTCTTTGGCGTTGCGCCAGCAGTTACATAGCCGTGCTATGCGTCTGCTGGCGCGCCTTGAATACGAACCAGAATCCTGCGCATCCTGGAATGCCATTTTCCGGCAATCTCCGAAGGTCGAGGGTCGATGAGCAGAATGTTTGATATCGCGGTGGTGGGTGCCACCGGAGCGGTGGGCCAGGTAATGCTGGAGCTGCTGGCGCGGCGGAAGTTTCCCGTGGGTCGGGTGCACGCGCTGGCCAGTGCGCGCTCGGTAGGTCGGGAAGTCACGTTCGGCGACCGGACCCTGGTGGTGGAAGGCTTGGACGGGTTCGACTTTTCACGGACCCCGATCGGCCTGTTTTCAGCGGGGGGTTCGGTATCAGCAGAACATGCCCCCAGGGCAGCGGCTGCCGGTTGCGTGGTGATCGACAATACCTCGCATTTTCGCAACGACTCCGCTATTCCCCTGGTGGTACCAGAGGTCAACGCTCATGCCCTGGCTGGCTATTCGGCCAGGGGCATCATCGCGAACCCCAACTGTTCCACCATTCAGATGGTGGTGGCACTCAAGCCGTTACACGATGCAGCGGGAATCGAACGTATCAACGTCGCGACCTACCAGGCGGTGTCGGGAACCGGCAATGAGGCGATCGACGAACTGTCGATGCAAACCCGTTCCAGTCTCGATGGTCAACAGGTCGCCACCGTGGTCTACCCCAAACAGATCGCATTCAACGCGTTGCCGCAGATCGACGTGTTCATGGAAAATGGCTATACGCGGGAAGAGATGAAGATGGTTTGGGAAACGCGCAAGATCTTGGAAGACAACACGATACAAATCAATCCGACGGCTGTGCGGGTACCGGTTTTCTATGGCCATTCCGAAGCGCTGCATATCGAAACCCGTGACAAGATCACCGAGGTCGCGGCACGCGGTTTGCTTGCAGATGCTCCGGGTGTGGTGTTGATGGATGAACGCAGGGATGGCGGCTACGCCACGGCGGCAACCGACGCGGCAGGGAATGACGCCGTGTACGTGAGCCGGATCAGGGAGGATATCTCCCACCCACGGGGACTGGACCTGTGGGTGGTTTCGGACAACCTGCGCAAGGGCGCTGCGTTAAACAGTATCCAGATCGCAGAAATCCTGGTCAAAGACTACCTTTGAACATGCCGCGGCATGTCTCACCGGTGTTCTGACTCAGGGAAACAGGCGATACCTGGACCAAATTGCTAGACTGAGGAACATGCCAATGCCAGTGACAATGCCAGTGACAAGGAGACTGCTGGGATATGTCGCAGCGTCAATCGCTGTATTACCCAATGCCGCATTTGCCCTGGGTCTCGGGCCGATCGAGGTGCAGTCCGCGCTGGACGAGCCGCTCAGCGCCCGAATTCCAATCGTATCTCTGCGTCCCGGGGAGATCGAATCGTTGACAGCGGGACTGGCGCCTGCCGAATTGTTTGAAAGATTGGGTTTCGAGCGTCCGGTACTGCTGAATCAACTGAATTTCACAGTCGAGAACCGGGGCGGTGATGCACCCTACATTCAGGTCACATCCAGAAACCCGATCCGCGAGCCGTTGCTGGATCTGTTGCTGGAAGTGCGCTGGTCCAGTGGACGTCTGCTACGCGACTATGCGGTGTTACTTGATCCGCCTACCATGGTCAGGCGCAATCGCCCGGCGAATCCCGTCGCCCCCTACGTTGCCGATTCCGGGGCCAAGGCTGCCGAAATTGCAGCCACGTCCGTGCCACCCGCCAGGAAAGCAGTACCCACCACCAGCCGCCGGGTCGTGCGGACCACACCGGGCCCGGTCACCGGCACGGTCCGGACTGCCGCAGGTAGCAGCGCGGACAGCGGCCAGGTTGCATCGGCCAGTGCTCCTGCCGGCGGCAATTTTTCCGGTTCCAGCTATGGCCCGGTCGGCCCCGGGGAAACACTCTGGAGTATCGCCAGCGCGACCCGACCCGACCGTGCAGTGAGCGTCCAGCAGATGATGCTTGCGCTGTTGCGGGCCAATCCTCAGGCTTTCTTCCGGCCCAATGTCAACAGTCTCAACGAAGGTGCGGTCCTCCGTGTTCCAGGCCGGGACGAAGTTGTCAGCATGAGCAAGAACGCGGCACTGCGTGAGGTCGAGGCACAATACGAGATGCCACGGACGCTTCCCAGGAACGTCGCCACCGGAGTGCCCGATCAAGAACAGCCGATGTCACTGCGACTGACCAAACCGGGTGTCAGCAGTGTGCTTCCCACCGAGGAGCAGATCGCAGAGACATCCGGGCAGGATGTTGGTACAGATAGCGGCGTTGAGCAGGGTGGTGACTATCGGCCGGCACTGATCCGCGTCGAGAATGGTGGCATCAGCCTCAAACTCGCGGGCATGGACAGCCTGCTCAACAGCATTCCAACGGTGGTGGCGGTGGATGATGTGGTGTTGGCCGCTCAACAAGTCGACCTTATCGTGAGTGAACAGCTTGTGGCCACGGACAACGAGTCAGCCCGGGTCAGCGTGCCACCGACGCTCGCCGAGCCGCCGGTGGAGGCGGTCGCGAATGTTGAGGCAATGGCGGCGGAATCGATGGCCCCGGAGGCGGAGACCCCGGAGGCGGTGACCTTTGCCGATGACCT
>CBDVAK010000180.1:0-7181 GCA_965371945.1 uncultured Candidatus Competibacteraceae bacterium | reverse complement strand
GTTGCGGCACCCAGGCGTTGCCATCCCGGAACCACTGCAGAAAGATTCACCTCCCGCCATTTCGGGTGCCTGCCGGCAAGCAGAAATTCGTCGAACCTGGAGAAGAAAGTGTCTACGAAATGCGCAACCTTGAGCTGTCGGCTATGTCCGGGATCCCAGTTGTAGGCCGCCATCACCGCGCCCACCGCAACAGTATTGACGGGAGCACCCTCGCTGACAAGCGTGGGGTAGGACTCAGAGGTCAGTTTGCTCGGTAGATAGGTCTGCATCAGCGATGGCGTGAAATCTATTTCCAGGAACTTCAAATCCTCGTCAGCCGCCACGGTCTTGAACAGTTGTGCGGGCTGCCCGGCAACGTAGACCAAACCGCTGATATCGCCTTTGCGTAGGGCTTCCAGGGCCGCTGATTGGTCCAGGTAGGTAGGATTGACCGAAACTCCCAGTGTTTCAAAAATGATGGACGCCGTCATCGCAGTGCCGCTTCCCTTACCATCAAAATTGACTTTCTTGCCGGCCAGATCCGCGACTGTATTGATATCGTCGCGAACCAGCAGATGGAACTCTTCGTTGTAGAGCTTGGTAACGTAGTGAATCCGTTCCTTGATATTGGCGTATCTATGCTGTTGGTCGAGATAGGTCAGTACATCCGACTGCACGATGGCAATGTCTATTCCCCGCAGATAGAGCAGGTCAGCGATATTCTGGACCGACCCCTTGCCAAGGATGGAAAGTACCCGGAGGTCGTCGGAATCTAGCACAGCGCCCAGGTCCGAGGAGATGCGGATGTATGTGCCGTTGACGCCACCGGAAATAAGCCCCACGGTTCCCCGGTTGATTTGTTCCCGGAGGTCCTGAACGACTTGCTGCGAGGTTGCCTGAGCGGCAAAACATGCCAACACAGGTAGCAGCATGAGGGCGAAGAAATGCTTGCGAATCATGCGAAGGCTCCCGGGTGTACCTGGAAATGCTCAGTAACGAGGTCAGTGTTGCACCAGATCGAACCAGTCGCTACTGACAAACCATTTGTCATAGAAACGCTGGTAACGGCCGTCGGCCCGCAACCGACCCAGGAACTCGTTGAGCCAATCGACCAGTTCCTGATTGTCCTTGCGAACCGCCAGGGCCAGCGATTCCTGGGTAAGCGGTTGGTCGAGCAGCAGCAGTTCGTCGTTGTCGTCCATTGCCAGCAGCAACGCATTGTGCGGCGAGTCATAGACAAAGGCATCCGCTCTGCCGTCGCGCACCGCCTTTATTGCCTGCTGTTCCGAAACCATGGGTAACCTGCCGGCGTCTGGCAGGTACTGCTGCACAGCCAGTTCGCCGGTGGTGCCGGGTTTGAAAGCGACCCGGTAGGAGGGCTTGTTCAGGTCGTCCAGTGTGGCCACCTCATCTCGATGGCGTGTACTGATCAATACGGTTTGCCCGACGCTCATGTAAGGCTCGCTGAACAACACCAAGCGCTTGCGGGATTCGGTGATCGACATGCCGGCGACGATGACGTCGATACGCCGGGCATTCAGACTGGGGATCAGATTGCCCCAGCTGATATTTTGAACGGATAGCCTGAGGCCGAGTTCCTTTGCCATCTCACGGGCAATATCGATGTCAAAGCCGATGAATACGGCATTCTGGGCTTGGTGTCGCGGCGTACCGGGTGGCAGATAGCGCTGCCGCATACCGGCGCGCCGGTCGATCATCTCGAACGGCATATAGCCCGTCGCGATGCCGACCCGCAACTCACCCGAGTGCCGCAAGGCGTCCAGGGGGCCCGAAGCCGCGCTGGCGTTGATCGCAAACAGACAGCCGACCAGGACAAGCAACATCCGCATGGTGTCGAGAATCCTGCTAGTCATCGGCTGCGGATTTTTCGGGCAGGATTCCCTCATCTGCTGTTTCATCCTCCGGATCCAGCGGGGCGATGGTCCAGCCCGTCCAGCCAAAGACCAGGGTCACGATCGGTGACAGCCAGCAAAAAAAAGCAAATGGTGCATAGAGGATGGTGGGCACACCCAGCGTTGCTGCCTGGTAGGCCCCGCCCGAGTTCCAGGGCACCAGGTTTGCGGTTACGGTACCCGCATCCTCGATGACACGGGACAGATTCTTGGCGTGCAGACCACGATCCCGGTAGGCCTGGGCATACATGCGACCGCTGATGACCACTGCCATGTATTGGTCGGCGAGGACCAGATTGGCCCCTAGTGCTGTCAGCACCGTGGACGTGATCAAGGAGCCCCGGGTGGTGGCTTTTTTCAGAATCGCCTGAACGACGACATGCATTTGCCGGGTATGCTCCATGATGCCACCGAACATCATCGCGCAGATCACCAGCGAAATGGCATAGAGCATGGCGGTGAAGCCGCCCTTGGTCAGCAGGGCATCCACCATTTCGATACCGGTGTTGCTGACGTAGCCGCCATAGGCATCGCTTAACAACGCCTGGTAGCCGTAACCCTGCATGATGAAGCCAAGCAGGGCCGCCGCCACCGCTCCCGCGGCAATCCCCGGTATCGCGGGTATTTTCCAGAATGCCAGCCCCAGCACCAGTAGCGGTGGAATCAGCAAAATCGGGCTGATCACAAACTCCTGATCCAGCGTGGTCAGGATCAGTTGCAGTGATTCGATATCGGTGCTTCCGCCCCCCCACATGATACCCAGCACGGTATCGATGATCAGGGTCAGGACGATGGCGACACCACTGGTGTAGGTCATGTGCTTGATATGTGTGTACAAATCGGTCCCGGCCATCGCCGGCGCCAGGTTGGTGGTGTCCGACAGCGGTGACATCTTGTCGCCAAAGTAGGCTCCCGAGAGTACCGCTCCGGCCACCAGCGGCAGTGGAAAACCGAGACCGCCACCAATCCCCATCAGGGCCACACCAATGGTGCCGGTGGTGCCCCAGGAACTGCCGGTGGCGAGCGAGGTGATCGCGCAAATGACGACGGTAGCGGGAAGGAAGATGCTGGGATTCAGGATCTCCAGACCGTAGTAGAGCAGGGTCGGCACCACACCACTCAATATCCATACACCGATGAGAATACCGATGATGAGCAGGATTATGATGGCCTGTAGTGAATGGCCGATTCCGATCAGCATCCCTTTCTCGATGTCTTTCCACTGGTAGCCGGTCCGCCAGGCGATCAGCGATGCCACCATCACACCGAGCAACATGGGGATCTGTGGATCCATGCCGTAGACCGCGATCGACAAAGTGATGCCGACCACCAGTGACATCAGCGAAACGATCGCTTCCCAGAGATGCGGTTCGCGCACCTGCCGCTTGGCCGCCATGCACCTGCTCCCCCAATGGTTGTTTGTACAAATACTAGTGCATCCGGACGTTGCCGTGAACCGTTGTCGGTCACTATTTCCGGAAACGGCGTACCGGGTTCTGCCGGATCACTGTCCGGCGGTGCCAACGGTTGATACTGAATCCGTGCTGGTGCCGGCGCCGTATCGACGACAGGAGTAGCGCGCACCGGCGTTCACTGCGACAGCAGAATCCGGCGGTACCGTCGCCCGATCTGCGGTCGTCTGGATGCAGCTGGTGCAGGGGTTGTGCAGCCAGGTGTTGAAAAATGAATAGACTCAGTGTGTGGGCGGCCAGATCGCTGGCAGGCATGGTGATATCACTGCTGCTGGCAACCTTTGCCAGTGCCGCAACCCTGCGGGTACTGGTCACCGACAACGCAGGTCGGCCACTCAGCGACGTTGTGGTGGCCGCTACCGTGCTCAACGGCAATCCGGGCGATGCCGGCGCTACCGGTAGCGGGGCACAGCCAATGACCGTAATTGCCCAGGAAAGCAAGGAATTCGTTCCTTATGTCACCGCGATCCAGGCGGGCGATTCGATTCGGTTCCCCAATCGCGACAATATCCTTCACAACGTCTACTCGTTTTCGAAGGCCAAACGCTTCCAGCTGCCACTGTACAAGGATGAGCCACCGGAACCGGTCATCTTCGATCGGCCGGGCGTGGTGGTGTTGGGGTGCAACATCCACGATTGGATGGTTGCCTATGTGCAGGTACTGGAGACACCTTTCTTTGCCAAGACCGACGGCAATGGAGAAGCGATGCTGGCGAACCTGCCTGCCGGACAGTACCGCGTGGGGGCCTGGCATCCGCGCCGCAAGCAGAGTGGGTCAAGCGCCGATCAAACGCTGCAGCTGAGTGGCGATGACCGCCAGCAGATCGAATTCTCGATTGCCTTGAAACCCGAATGGCGACCCCGACGACCGGCAACCCAGAATTGACCACTGAACCCGGAGCCGGTGTCACCAGGTCGGTGCCCCGCTTCGGGTTCAAGAGCCTGCAGGGGCGTATCCTGTTTTTCTTTCTGGGGTTGTTTGCGCTGGTGCAGGTGATTGTGCTGGTGGCGGTGACGGTCACCAATCTACGCGCTGCGAAACAGCAGGTAAGAGCAGAGCTGGAAATAACCGGCCGCGTCTTTGACCGTTTTGTACAAGGCCGGGTCGACCAGATGACGCTTGCGGCAAAACTGCTATCCGGGGATTTCGCGTTCAAACAGGCCTATGCAGATGGTGACCGTGACACTTTGCTGTCGGCGGTTGGCAACCTGCAAGAGCATCGTATTGGCGCCGATCTGATGATCGTCGTGGATGCCTACGACGGCAGCGTCACCATCGATACCCTGCATCCGAGTCAATTTGGTGGCCCGTTTGCTTTTCCAGCCCTGCTGGAAGCGTCCGAAGACAGCGGCGAACCGTCGACCGCACTGGTTACCATCGACGATCGCCTCTATCGTCTGGTGCTGGTACCACTGCTGGCCCCGGAACCGGTGGCGTGGATCGCGACCGGATTTCTGGTCGATGATGTGCTGGCGCGAAGTCTGCGCGACCTGACCCTCACCGATGTCTCGTTTCTGGTCGATGACGGCCAGGGGCGCTGGCAGATCGTCGCCTCCAGCATGGCCGATCATTTTTGGCAACCCCTTGCCAACTGGCTGGACGATGCCGGTCAGCAGGCAGATGATGAAACTTTCGTTGCCAGTGACGGCGAACGCTATGTGGCGCTTGGTGAGAGCCTGGGTAAAGGTTTCCGCGTGGTACTGCTGCGCTCGCTGGATCAGGCGCTGCGACCGGCGAACTCGCTATTGCGGCTGTTGCTGGGTCTGACCCTGGCCAGCCTGGTGGTTACCGCGCTGGGTGCCGTGATGATCGCGCGCTCGGTCACGCGGCCGATACTGGCGCTGGTGGACAGCAGTCGTCGCATAGAGCACGGCGACTACCAACATCGGACCGCCGTTGTCAGGCGCGACGAGGTCGGGGAACTGGCGGAAGCCTTCAACCATATGACCCAGGGACTGGCTGCGTTCCAGCGCTATGTACCGACCGAGCTGGTGCGTACCCTGATCGAACGGGGTGTGGAGTCAAAACCGGAAGCACGACTCGCGACCATGTTGTTCACCGATCTGGAAGGCTTCACCACCCTCGGCGAGCGGTTGGCGCCCGAAGACCTGGTTACCCTGCTCGATGAGTATTTCACCGTGGTCACCAGACCTATCGAGCGTTTCGGGGGCATCATCCTTCAATACCAGGGAGACGCCATGCTGGCAGTATTCAACGTACCCGCGGACGATCCCGAGCATGCCTCCCATGCCCTCCAGGCGGCCCGCGTGATACAGGATGCGCTGCGCGAGCATACCTTTTCCGGTGGCAGGAAACTGGTGACCCGGATCGGCATCAACAGCGGCGTGGTGATTGCCGCCTCGGTCGGTTCCCGGGAGCGGGTCAACTATACGGTTCACGGTGATGCGGTCAATCTGGCCGCCCGCCTGGAAGCGCTGAACAAGGAATACGGCACCCGTATCCTGGTGTCGGAAGCGACCGTGGACCTGGCTGGAGGTGGTTTCGAACTATCACGTGTTGCGCAGGTCAGCATACGCGGCAAACAACAGAAAGTGACCCTGTACAAATTTGCCTGATCCAGGCGTATACCCGTGGGTCGACATCCTGAATAGATTTTGACAAGTGCGGCGTCTCTGTCCACCCTTGCGGGCACCGGAACACAACGACACGGAGCATAACGATGACTGATGTGCCAAGCCCGATGCAGTACCTCGACAAGGCCATGAACGGCCTGCGTGATCTGGGCCTGGTGCCTGATCACACCGAAGAGGCGCCGATCATTGCTCTGATCAACCAGATTTCGGATCTCGACGAAGGCAAGATCGTCGCAATAGCACGTACGCTCAACCAGGCTTCATTGTTCAACGAGGTGGTCCGGGAACAGGTCAGTGCCATGGAGGTGGGCAGTCGCTACCAAGACATCACCAATTCCTTCAACAGCATTCGCGATGACGCCAAGACCATGGTCGACCAGTTGGCGGACGGCAAAATAGACACCTGGGAACGGGTACAGAACGTCTGGACCAAGGTGACCCGGGGTGACATTGCCACCCGCTTCGACAAAATCAAGGAAACCTTTCTGGACGTTTCCAGGGACAGCAAGGACCAGATAGAGCGCGAGCATGTGATCCTGGAGTCCTATCGCGATTTTCGCGGCGCCGTCAAGCAGGCCGAGGTGCTGGCGCTCGAGGTTCTGGAGATCGCCGACGGCAAACTGCAGGGCGCCAAGAGCCGTCTGGAAGAGGCCATGAAAGTCGTCGAGTCCGGACCGGCCGATGATCCCGCGGCCCGTGCCAGGCTTGAGTTGACCCGTGATGAGCGGCTGCGCGAGTTGCAGGATGAGGAAAAGCGTTACCAGATCGCCAAGGATCTGTCCGACAACCTGACCGTCAGCTACAACACTTCCGAGGTAGTCATGGCGCGGCTGATGCAGACCACCAACGCCAAGGAACGGGTATACGCCCAGTCGGTCAGCTTCTTTGGCACCAACGAGACCGTGTTGACCGCCCTGTCTGCCTCCTTTACCGGCATGTGGGGGTTGCACGAGAGCACCAAGACCCTGAATGCCATGAAAGAAGGTGTCAGCCAGAGTCTCGAGGTGCTCGCCGATATCGGCGGCGAAGTCCAGAAGGCTGCCCTGCAAGCCGGCTACGGCCCAACGGTACGGGCCGACGCGGTCAAACGGCTGGTGGACTCGGTAGTCAACTATCAGGAGCAATCACGCAGCATCATCGAAGAGATGCGCAAGGCCAGCACCCGCAATGCCGAAGAGATCCGCGACGCGGTGGAGGATGGCAAGCGCCGCATGGCGCGACT
>CBDVAK010000179.1:0-7186 GCA_965371945.1 uncultured Candidatus Competibacteraceae bacterium | reverse complement strand
ATGGCTTCGATATCCTCATCTGTCACGTACTTGAAGGAGGTATAGGGCATTGCGGGATAAAGATAACCACGCCTTCCTTTGCCTTTCTTCATCACGTCATGGAACTCCGCGTAGGTGTAACGGCCGATACCGGAGTCGCTGTGTTGGGAAATATTGGTCGAGTGAATGGTACCCATGGGTGGCAGCAGGAAGCCCAGACCCCCTGCCATGGGTTCTCCACCTTCGGGCGCCGTGTGGCAGGCGACACAGTCACCGATACGGGCAAGGTACTCACCCTTCTTGAGCAACGCTTCGCTTGCTTCGTCTTCATTGGCCTGCTCTTCGCCGGCCTTGATGTCAAGGTGCTTGATATACGCAGCAACGGCAAGCAGTTCAGGTCGGGTCAAACGCGTTTCAAAAGCCGGCATGGTCCCGTTCAGACCCCGCTTGATGGAATGGGCTATCAGGCTCTTGTCACCGCCGTACAGCCAGACGTCATCGGCCAGATCAGGTGCCCCAATTTCCTGCTTGCCCTTGGCCTCAGGGCCGTGACAGGACACACAATGCTGTTTGTACAGCGCGCGGCCAGCGGCGACGTCCTGCCGACTGCTGAACGGTAAACGTTCCTTGTTCAGAGAGACCAGGTAATCGGTGAGTTCGTCAATTTTCTCGTCTTTCAGAACGTCGCCCCAACCGGGCATGGCTGCCTTGCGCCCACTGGCAATCGAATGCCAGATCTGTGTATCACTGGAACCATACTTCCAGTCATTATCGGTCAGGTTAGGGAACATTTTCTGACCCTGAGCATTCTGGCGATGACAGGCGATACAGGTATTTTGAAAAACCCGGCTTCCCGCGGCAACCAGTGCCGGATTTTTCGCCAGCGTGGTCAGATCCGCGGGATCACCCGGGTCCAGTTTGGCAATCACTTCGTCGAGCGTCCTGAAACTATCGGTATCAATGGTGTCAGTCGTCCGGAAGCCACCAAGGCCTTGAAAACCGCCAAGGGCGGGCATATAGAGCAGGTACACGGCAGCGATCGCCAGACCCCCCGCGTATGCAAACCAGACGATCTTCGGCACCGGCCCGTCGCGTTCCTCGATGCCGTCATAGTTCTCAAGCACCCGGTCATAGCTCTCGGTGTTGCGTTTTCTGTAAAGATGACCGATCACGTAGTACATGGTTGTCAAAGACAACAGCACTATCAGGGTCACCCAAATGGTCCAGAAGGTATTCATAGTCTTCTCACCAACCCGCGGGGGTGTATTGGTTCTGTTTTACTTGTCCGTTACCGGGGTAGGTCTGTTCTGCCCAAGCTGCTGAAGATAGGCAATCAGCACATCGGCTTCTGTTTTTCCCCTGACCGTCAGGCGCCCGGCGTCAATATCATTGTCCGTGTAAGGCACACCCAAAGATCGCAACGCCCGCATCTTTGCGGGCACATCCTCACCGTCCAGTCGTGTCTCGAAAAGCCACGGGTAGGCCGGCATGGTCGACTCGGGCACCACATTCCTGGGGTCCATAAGGTGCACCGCATGCCATTCGTCAGAGTATTTCAAACCGACCCGGAACAGGTCGGGACCGGTGCGCTTCGAACCCCACAGTTGTGGAAATTCATAGACATCGTGCTCGGCAAGCGATGCTGCACCATAGCGGGCGATTTCTCTTTCATCATGTCTGATCATCTGGGTGTGACAGGTGTTGCAACCTTCGCGGATATAGATGTCGCGACCTTCCAGTTCCACCGCTGTGAGCGGAGGTCGGGTGGAATCCAGCGTCCTGATACTCATGGTGAAAATATTGGGCACGACCCAGGCGAGTGCTGAAAATGTCGCCACCACTGTCACCGTGACGATCAGTATGAAGACGGACTTGGTAAATTCTGTGTTAAGCATTTACCAGACCTCCTGCCGCAATCCTTGAGGCCTTCTCGCGGGTGACGGTCTGATACAGATTGATGATCATCAGCACAAAACCGGAGAGAAAAAGCAAGCCGCCGATGAAGCGCACCAGTTGCCACGGGTTGGTGAACCGAAGCGCATCAACAAATGCATAGGTGAGGGTTCCGTCAGGTTCGGTTGCCAGCCACATGATCCCAGAGCCGATACCCGATACCCACATGGATACGATGTAAAGGAGAATGCCCACGTGGGCAAAGATATAGTGAGTCATCATCAGCTTGCGGGACCAGAGCGGCCCGCTGCAACCGGCCAGGCGAGGAACGAAATAATAGAGCATGCCAATCAGACTAAAACCAACCCATCCCAAGGCGCCGGAGTGAACGTGACCGATGATCCAGTCGGTGTTGTGGCCAAGCATGTTGAACCAGCGAATTGCCAGCAGCGGGCCTTCGAAGGTAGCCAGCGCATAGTAGATGATGGCCCATTTGAAGAAGCGCATGTTGAGATCCGTGCGCAACTTCTCCCGGTTCGAAAGCAGGGTCATATAGATGTTGAACGCGCCCGCCCAGGAAGGGATAAACAGCAGCAGAGACATGACAATACCCAGGCTTTGGGCCCAGTCAGGAACGGATGAATAAATCAGGTGGTGAGTACCCGCCCAGGTATAGAAACCAACTATGCCCCAGAAGTTAATCATCGAAAGCCGGTAGGAATAGATAGGTCTTTCAGCTACCTTGGGGATAAAGTAGTAGTTGAGGCCAATCACACCCGCGGTGAGCAGAAAACCGACCGCATTGTGTCCCCACCACCACTGAACCAGGGCATCCTCGACGCCACTGAATATGGAGTAGGATTTCATGGCGAGAACTGGAATTTCCAGATTATTGAGGATGTAGATGAGTGCGGTAACGATGATGTAGGCGCCAAAGAACCAGGTGGACACATATATCTGGCTTGTTTTTCGCTTGGCGACCGTTGCAAAGAATTCAACGGCATACAGCACCCAAACCACGACGACCAGAATGTCAATGGGCCACTCCAGCTCTGCAAATTCTTTGCTGCTGGTAAAACCCAGTGGCAGGGTTATCGCAGCCAACACGATCACCAGTTGCCAACCCCAGAAAATCATCCAGGCCAGGGGTACGTTGAACAGCTTGCACTTGCCGGTTCTCTGGATAATGTAGAAGCCGCCCCCAAACAGCATGCAAGCTGTAAAGCCGAAAATAACCGCATTGGTGTGAACCGGGCGAAGCCGGCCAAAGGTAAGGTAGGGGATCTCGAAATTGGCTCCCGGCCAGTATAACTGTAGCGCGAGCAAAACACCCACGGACATGCCAACAAGGCCCCAGAGGATGCCTGCCCAGACAAAATAACGGACTACTTTGGTGTCGTACGTTTCCATAGTGGCCTTATTTCCTGGTGAGGCTATTTTATTTTCGAGTAGTAGTCAGCCAGCTCGTTGATATCGCCCTCGGTGAGGTTGGCCGCCTGCTGTTGCATTATGTTGGCTAACCCACCGTTGCGATCATGATTCTTGTAAGCGCAGTATGCGAATGGCGGATCCCGAGCCCGGCGCCGAGAGTGGTCCGGGCGTCTGGTACTGCATCTTGATTCAGTGATGTGGGCTATGTCGGAAGCCGGCCGGCTCCGATCCCTTGTAGAGGTTGCGCTCCATGGCATAGGCAGCGGCTTCGGTGCGATTGGCGGTATGGGTCTTGCTCAGGATGGCGCGCACGTGGGTTGCCACAGTCGCCAGGCTTCTGTTCAGCTTCGAGGCAATCCGCTTGTTGCTTCTTCCCTGGACGATCAGACTCAGCACCTCCAACTCTTTGGGTGTCAGGCCGTCGGGGTTTTGCCGATCATCCTGCTCGCTTTGGTTCTCGAGCCGGGCGATCTTGGCGAGCAGATTGACCATCCCCATGGCCTGCGCCAATGAGCGCGCCTGCCCGGCAAGTTCATGGGATGCGGACTTTCCACCGCCGAAGGCGTGTCGTTTCAGGACCTGGGCATGGCGGTATTTGACGTGTGCCTGCCAGATGTTCGGGCTGGCTTTCTCGCACAGTGTCGCTGCCCTGGCAAACAGTTTTTCCGCCTCGGCGAGATCATTCATCAGACTCGAGAGCATGGCCAGATACAGATCCGCGGGTCCGTAGCAGACCGCGGTCGGATGCGACACCATCTGCCCAGAATAGGGCATCAGGCGTTGGTACAAGGCGGTTGCTTCGTCCGCCAGATCCAACTCCATGCAAGCCTCGGTGAGATAGACCAGACAGGTCAAATAAAGCTCGTCTTCGGCCACGTGCTTGAAGTCATCGGCCGCCAGCTCGGTAAACAGGTGCCGGGCTTCGTCGACCAGACCGAGCTCCGTATACGTTGCCAACAGTCCAGGCTTCCAGACCAGCCGATCGTCAGCCAGCAGTTGTGTGAGTGCACCCTGGACCAGGGGTAAACGCCCTAACTCCCGGTTCAGGAAAAACATCTGAGCGCCGTAGACCCCGTCCGCACCCCCGTCGAGCTTCCCTGAACCCAGTTCGACAGCCTCCTCGACGAGACGCTCGGCGCGTTCCCAGCGCCCCTCGAAAAGCGCCACCCAGGTGCTTGCCGCGACAGCGAAATAGCGGGACTTGAATAACTTGGATTGTTGCGCGACAGACCCAAGCTGTGCAACAAGCTGTCTGACCCGATCCAGGTCCCCCGCTTCCTGGTAAGAGAGGATCAGCCATTCCAGTGAATCCATGCTCGATGGGTCAGCAGCGGAGGGTTGCACCAAAGCCAGGGCCTGTTCGCCGAGGCGGATGCGCTCAGAGAGTTTTTCGGGCCTGCCGCGCAGCACCATCAGCGTGATGCACAGGGCATTGCCATGCGCCGAGGCGTCATCACTTTCCGACGCCACCGCCACCGCCTGGTAGGCGACCTGTTCGGCTTCACGCCGGCGTTGGTTGAATATCAACGCCATGGCACGATGTGCCAGTACTTTGGCGCGAATGCCCGGATTCTCCCCGGCGATATAGGACGACGCCTCGTCGATTGTCGCCAAAGCGTCGCGCGCTTGAGCATGAACACGAGCCACGTAAACGATTCGGCAGGCGGCGCGGGCCAGCATCTCGTACTGACCATGCTGCCTTGCTACCTCGATGCAGCGCTTGAAAGCCACCACGGAAAGCTCGGCCGCTGCCCCGGAACTATGCATACAGTGCGCAATACTGAAGTAGATCTCAGCCTTGCGCTCAGCGTAGCGGGTTTCATCGATACGAAATACATCGAGGGCGAGTTCGTAGTAACCTTTCGCTTCATCAAAGGCCGACAATCTGGTCGCGTGCTTGGCCGCCCGGATCGCGTAATCCGCTGCATTGTCGCCCTGGCCGCTTTGCAGCGCCTGATAATAGTGTCGTGCAATTTCACCCAGCGCATATTCGCCACCCTCGTCACGCAGTTGCACCAGGATCTCGGCGACTTTTCCGTGCAGGAGGATTTTTTTTGCCAGGCTCAACTCGTCATAGAGAATGTCCCTGAACAACACGTGGCGGAATCGAAATTCCGCCATGCCGTGGTCCGAGTCTTCGATGATGCCTCGGCCGGTGGCTTCCTCCAGGGTCTGCAGCAGGCTGAATTGATCAGAGTCCGGGAGCAGATCGTTAAGCACCCGCAACGCGAACTTGCGCCCGATGACCGCCGCCAGGCAGAGCAGTTCATTGCACTCGTCCGAGAGTTGATTGAGACGCCGACCGATCGCTTCCTGTATCCCTTCCGGAATTTCCAGAACCCACTGACCGGTGGGCAGATCGGGGCTATCCTGTTGCAGGATTCTGATGACCTCAGAGACGAATAACGGGTTGCCTTCGGTCTTTTCATACAGGGAATGCAGTATCTCTGAAGGCAGTGGTCGATTGACCGATTTCTCAATGAACCCGGATACATCCGGTTGGGACAATCCTCTCAGGGCAATGCGCCGCAGCAGCGCCTGGCGGTTGATGTCACCCAGAGCTTCGAACAAGGGGTGCTTGCGGGTAATCTCCATATCCCGGTAGGTGCCGATCACCAGTATCGACTGACCGGAAAGTCGTCCACAAATATGCTGCAACAATAGCAGCGACGATTTGTCCGCCCAATGCAGGTCATCGATGACCAGTATCAACGTGCGCTGCGAAGCAACCTGCGCGAGCAGACCGGCGATCCTGCTGAAAAGCAGGAACTGCTCAGATCCGGCGTCCCTGGCAAAGGTGGAATGTGGACTGTTTCGCCGTTGCGAGTCGGACGCCGCGAGACTCTCGAATATACTCTCCGATGATGACTGCGCCGAGTCCGTAGCGACCTGCAAAGTCTTGAGGATTTGCAGCCAAGGCCAGAACGGGGGCGAGCCCAGGGTCTCGTGGCATTGTCCATGGGCGACCAGCGCTCCGGATTCCTTTGCCCCCTGTGCGAAGCAATCGGCCAGGCAGGATTTGCCTATACCCGGTTCTCCCCGAATCAAAACGATATTGCCCCGTCCGGCTTCGGCATCTCTGTAAGCCTCGGCCAGTATTTCCGTCTCCTTGTCGCGGCCCACCAGCAAAGCAGCCGGTCTCTGCCCGGGGCTGACTACATAGTCGAGCGCAGTCTCCAATGGAGCCTGCTTTTGGTCAGGCAACAGGTCGTCGGGCGATGAGGCTTGAGCTGTCGCGGTTTCCCCATCCCTGCTGACCCGGTAGGCCCGGATGGGTGTCGGGATGTTTTTTACTTTGCGTTCTCCCAGGTCCTGGAAGCTGAACCCGGGTTTGTTGCGGACCTGGTGGTAGACATGCTCGGAAACACACACTCCGCCGGCATCGGCGATGCTCTCCAGGCGGGCCGCGATGTTGACCCCGTCACCGTGAATGTCCTCATCGTCGACGATGATATCGCCGAGGTTGATACCGATACGAAATTGTAACTGCCGGTTGTTTGCCACCGTCTCATTGCGCCGACCCATCTCCTGCTGGATGTTGACAGCACATTCGACAGCGGCCAGCACGGTCGGAAACTCGGCCAGAAAACCATCGCCCGTATGCTTGACGATGCGGCCTTTGAGCCTGCCGATGCAGGGATCGATCACCTCAACCCGGGCTATCCTCCAGGCGCTGTAGGTTGCCTCCTCGTCGGTGTTCATCAGCAGCGAGTAACCAGCCACATCGGCTGCCAGTATCGCTGCTAACCTGCGTTCCAATTGTGCTCACCCGGTGCTCGCGAGATGCGGCTCACGCCTGTGCGGCGGGCGCAAGGACTGGCCCCACCGGCGCGTCCACCTGTATTACCGTGTCCGCCGGCATGTTCGCCCGGCGTGCCGCCTC
>CBDVAK010000178.1:0-7212 GCA_965371945.1 uncultured Candidatus Competibacteraceae bacterium | reverse complement strand
GAGGTTATTGCTGGCGCCGGTTGGTCCTGGTGAGTGGTTTCGGATCGCCAATCGCCTGGTCGTCTGCGATGGCACCATCGTGGCCGGCGCCCGTTGCGCTGCTGGTGCCGCGCCGCCGCGCCCAGCGCTCCTTGAGACCCATCAGCAGATCCCATTCCACCGGCACGATGAACAGGGTCAGGAAGGTGGCGGTGGCCAGGCCGGTAACGAAAGTCGAGGCCATGCTGCCCCAGACCAGTGAGTAGCTGGGGAATCCCAACGCCATGGGCATCAGACCCAGGGTGGTGGTGAGCGTGGTGAGGACGATGGGTCGCAGGCGGATGCGGATGCCTTCGCGGATCGCCTGCCGGCGGGACAGGCCGTTGCGGTAGCCGCGGTTGATAAAGTCGACCAACACCAGTGAATCGTTCACCACCACACCGGTGACCCCAACCACCGCGATAAAACTGTTGACGGTAAACAACGATTGCGTCACGAATTTTCCGAACACCACGCCGATGATCGAGAAGATCACTGCCGACAGAATGATCAGTGGTTGTGCATAGGAATGAAACTGAGTGGCCAGGATCAGGTAGATGATCAGGACGGCCAGTCCGAAGGCGTAGGCCAGCGAGGTATAGGAGCGCTGGGTCGCCTCGTATTCACCACCGAAGGTCAGTGTTGCACCCGGGTAGCGGTCGCGCACCTGCTGGTACCAGTTGCGCACCCAATTGACCACACCGGGGCTCGATATCGGTGCGCCGCTGGCGATATTGGCGCTTATGCTCAGGCTGCGCTGTTTCTGATAGCGATGCAATTCGCCGGGTTCGGACAGCGCCTGCGGTCGTACGATATCGCCGAGATAGACCGGACCGGCGGGGTGTTCCAGCATCGGTACCTGCAACGCTGCTTCGGGGTTGTCCAGAAACTCTGGATCGATACGCAGTCGCAGGTCGATTTCCTCGTCTCGGGTCCTGAACTTGCCGATGTAGCGGCCATCCAACACCGACGACGCCAGTCTGGCCACATCGGCGACGGTAAGACCGTTTTCCTGGGCGCGGGCCTGATCGACGGCGAGCCTGAAAACACGGGCGGCCTGGCCGCGATCGTCGGCCAGTTGTAACAGCCACGGGCTCAGTTCGGGGTTTGCGCGCAGGGCCGCCATCAGGTCGTCCGCGAGTTGTGAGACACTGGCTTCGTTGCTGCCGACCGCACGGATATTGAGGTCCTTGTCGGTCGGTGGTCCGTCTTTTTCAGCCCGTATCGTGATTCGGTAGCTATCCACCGAAAATTCAGTGGTCAGGCGTTCCCGCATCTGGTCGAGATGCGCTAGCGGGTCATCGAACAGGCGGTCCTCTTTTTTGGGTAACGCCACCATTACGGTACCCATGTTGTGACCAAAGCGCTGTTCGTATTGTTCGCTGACGGTAAAGCCGGCAAAACCTGCCGCGGAGCGCGCGTAGCCGGGCCCGTCGGCCATCACGAAGCGGGCTATTTCACGGGTTTTCCCGGCAGTGATCTCGAGCGCGGTATCGGGGGGAGCCTCGACAAAGGCGTAGTAGAGGTTGTAGTCGTCCGGAAAGAACTTGATACGGATCAGCGGCGCCACCCCGGTAATCGAGACGCCCAGCAGGGCGATCGCGACCACGAATGCCAGCAGCACGAGCGTCAGTGAGGTGAAGCGGAAACGCAGCGTGACGTTGATCAGACGATTGGTCGCTGTACGCAGCATCCGCATCAGCAGATTATCTCGGTCCGGGTCAGGGACGCTGCCGGGGCGTGGACCGTAGTCCTTGAAATGGATGGGCAGAATCAGCAGGCATTCGATCAGCGAGGCGATAATGGCAAAACTGACCGCTTTGGGAATCAGCGCGAAGAATTCACCGGTGGAACCGGTCATCAGCAGCATGGGCAGAAATGCGGCCACTGTGGTGGCGGTCGCGGCAATGACCGGGATGCCGACTTCGGCAGTACCCTCGACGATGGCGGTGTTGATCGGATCCCCTTCCTGCACCCGCCGGTAGATGTTCTCGACCACCACGATGGCATCATCGACGATGATCCCCGACACCAACACAAATGAAAACAGCGTGATTTCGTTCAGTGAGTTGCCGGTCAGGTACATCAGTACCATGGTGACCAGAAACGAAAAGGGGATTCCGACAGTGGTCAGCGCTGCATTTCGGAACCCCATGAAATACCAGATCATCAGGCTCACCAGCACGATGCCGACGGCGAGGTTCCAGCCCAGCGTGCCGACCGATTCCTCGATGTAAGTGGTGGAGTCCTGGGTCAGCACCAGCGACACCCCTTGTTTCTCGAGTGTCGGCGCTGCTTCATTCAACGCTTTTTGCACGGCGTCGAAGATGGCTAGTGAGTTACCGTCGTCGGTTTTGATCACCTTGAGCGTGACTGCTCTGACACCGTTGACCGAGGCGATGACGCTGGGATCCCGATAGTCGAGACGGGCGTCGGAGGCAACGTCGGCAACGCGCACGAACGAACCATCCTGGTCGCGGCGGATGACGGTATCGAGCACCTGTTGCCGATCACGGAATCTTTCGTCGACCCGGACCACGAACTCGCCCGAGTCATCGGTATAGTCGCCGGCCGGGATCGAGGCATTGGCGGCCTGCAGGGCGAGGGCGACTTGGTCGTAGCTGATTCCCAGCGCGCTCATCCGGGTGGGGTCGAGATAGACGTGAAATTCGCGTGGGTACTCGCCCTCCAGGCGAACTTCCTGGATGCCTGGAATGCCCTCCAGAGGGATTTTGAGTTCCTTGGCCATCAGCGACAGGGCACGGTTGGAGCGATCCCCGACCAGGTTGACCGCCACCACCGGCAACCAGGCAGAAGTCTTGATCTGGGTGAATTCGGGGGGGTCCACCTCGCTCGGCAGTTTGTCGAGCATCGACAGGATGCGGAACCGCAGTTCGTTGTAGCGGGCGTCGTAGTCGACATCGTCACGGAACTTGACCAGCACCTGCGAATACAGACGAAACGAGGTTCCCCGTATGAATTCGATGTCTTCGAGCCCTTCGAGGGCGTCCTCGATCTCGCGCGTTACCAGTGCCTCGACGTCACGGGGAGCCGCGCCAGGGTAGTAGGTGGTGATGATGACCTTGCCGAAATTGACGTTCGGATAGCGCTCCAGCGGCAGTTGCATGACTGAATACAGGCCAGCCACCATGAGCAGCACGAACAACAGGTTGAACAGTACCGTCTGGCGTAGCGTAAAACGGATCAGGGCGCGCATGGGTGGCTACCCGGTAGCGGTTTGGGCGGGCATCGACATCAGTCCTGCACGACCAGCCGGAAGCGGTCGCCGGGCTTGACCCGCGGTGCACTCAGACGTATCCAGGTGCCATCCGGGCCCGAATGGTTGCCGAGCCTGACCACCTGCAGCCGCTCGCCATCCTCACGAGTCACCCAGTATTCGTCATAGCTTTGTTCCACCGCGGTGTCGGGTAACATGACCGCACCGCTTGCTTCCGGCAGCCGCAGTGACAGCTGTACCCGCAAACCACCACGGCGCTGCGGTACCCCCTCATCGATGGCGAGAGACACCGAGGTCTTGCGCGTGGCGGCGTCGAAGCCGGGATTGACGCGGTAGATGCGCGCCGGCAGTTGCAGGCTCCAGTCCGGTAGTGATACCTCCAGATCCTGTGGATCCTCGCCCAACACGGCGAGTTGTCCCGGGCTCAGGGCAAACGGCACCAGCAGGGTAGAGAAATCACCGATTTCTCCCAGTATCTCGCCTTCGGTGACCCGCTGCCCGGGCTCCACGGCGCGCGCCGTGACCAGCCAGCCGGGTTCGGCGCTGACCGCTGTTCGCGCCAGCCGTTCGGCCAGCACCCGCGCCTGTATCCGCAACGCATCGAGTTGATGGCCATGGTCGCGATAGGTCTGCTCGAGTTCGTCGAGGCGGGCCTTCGAGGCGCTGCCTTTTTGAGCCAGCGGGCGGATGCGCTTGACCTCCCGCGCATCGTATTGGAGCTGTGACTCAAGCTTTTGCTGTTGTACCTGGTTGGCTTCCAGGTCCAGACCAACGAAGGTGTCGTCCAGCCGTGCGAACACCCCGTCCGGGCCGATGGGCTGGCCGATGTCGGCACTGACTTGCAGTACATTGCCGCTGCTTTCGGCGACCAGCGGCAATGTGGCCCGGGCCCGGCTGAAACCGGTCAGCGTCACGTTCTGGAACGAAGGTCGAGCAACTGCCAGCGGTTCGCGGGCGGCCACCGCGGCCATGGCCATCGACACGCTCAAGGCGAGCAACAAGGTGCTCATGTTCATGAGCGGGCGACCTGCGCCATGCCCGGTTCCGCGGTCAGAGTAGCGCGGATATGTACGATGCCGCCCAGCGAAAATGCGAGCACGTGTTCGACCAGCGAATCAATACGCTCTTCGGCCGGCGCCAATTCCGGTTGCAACCGTTCGATCAGCGGCTGCGCATGGCAATAGTGCAACACCTGGGCGGCGACGCTGGTGCTGCAGTCGACGACGGTGGCCTGATCAGCGCCCGGCCCCAGCAGCGTGGCAACGATGTCTCGCAACTCCTGCGCATCGGCCGCGATGTAGTCGTGGACCAGGTGGTCGAGCAACTCGGTTGGCCTCGCGATCTCCATCAGATACATGGCCCCCAGTTGGGTTCTGGCCATGCCGTCCTCGTCGCGGTAAAAGAGCTCTCCGAAGAACTCGCGCAGGTAAACCTCCAAACGTTGCTCGGCCGGCACGTCGGCTGGCAGGAACGGCGTGCGGCGGGCGCGCAGGGTTGCAAAGACGCGATCGAAGATGGCGGCGTAAAGGCTTTTTTTGTCACCGAAATAGTAATTGACAGCAGCGACGTTGGCCTCGGCCCGACGACAGATTTCGCGCACTGTGGCATTTTCGTAGCCGTGTTCCGCGAATACTTCCATGCCGGCCCGGAACAGCCGCTCACGGGTTTCCTGGTTGTTGTCGCTCATGTTGGGAGGTCCAAAACAGTTGTTTGAGGCGCGAGTTTAAAACACTCGTTTGAGAAAGCAAGCGTCATGCCATCAGACACGCCCTCGCTACGATCGCTATTCTCGGACAGCCTCCTAGAGGTCGATTCGGGTACGATCGGCAATCTTTCCATATCGTGTCGGTGGCAGGAGTAAGTTCGGTGATGGTGCGTGCAGGAGAACGATTGCTGCTACTGGCGTTGCTGCTATTGCTGGGGGCCTGCTCGGCCCAGACCACGCCTGAGCCCAGCGCCGGTCAGGCCGAGGTGGATTTCGACATATTGCTCACCCTGCCGGAACAGCAGGTTTCCTACCAGGATCAGGCACAGCCCATCATCGAGCGCCGCTGCGTGGTCTGCCACGGTTGCTATGACGCGCCCTGCCAACTCAAGCTGTCGTCTCCGCAGGGACTGCAACGGGGCGCCAGCAAGGTGAGCGTTTACGATTACAGTCGCATCCGGGCGATCGGGCCGACGCGATTGTTTGTCGATGCCAAGACCACCGCGGAATGGCGTGACAAGGGGTTTCACACGGTTCTCAACGAAGGGGAACCGGACCCGGAACAAAATCTGCGGGATTCGGTTTTGTATCGGATGCTGCGTCTCAAGCAGCGCAACCCCCAGCCACGCGTGGGCATGTTGCCGGACAGTTTCGAGCTGGCGCTCGACCGCGAACTGCAGTGTCCGACCCTGGATGAGTTCGATCGCTTCGAAAGCCGGCATCCGCTCTGGGGCATGCCCTATGCGATGCCAAACCTCAGCGACAGCGAGTACCGCGCCGTGGTTCAGTGGCTGGCGCAGGGAGCGCCTGCGAGAGCCGCGCCGGGTCCCTCGGTGGCAGCGGCCCCCCAGATCGAGCGTTGGGAGCGGTTTCTGAATGGTGGCGGCAACAAGCAGCGTCTGGTTTCACGCTATCTATACGAGCACCTGTTCCAGGCGCATTTGCATTTCGCGGATACCGATAACCGCGAGTTCTACCGCCTGGTGCGCTCCAGTACCGCTCCCGGGACGCCGGTGGATGAACTGGCGACCGTGCGGCCCTATGACGACCCCGGTCCGGCGCCGTTTTACTACCGTCTGCAGCGTTATCAACCCAGCATCGTCGCCAAGAATCACGTGGTTTACAAGATGTCGGACTCGCGCATGGCGAGGTTCCGTGAGCTGTTTTTGTCCCCGTCTTACACGGTGGCTGAACTGCCCTCCTATGAGCCCGAAGTGGCTTCCAATCCGTTTCGTGTGTTCGCGCCGATTCCACCTGATTCACGCTACCGGTTCCTGCTCGACGATGCCCGTTTCTTTATCGAGGGGTTCGTCAAGGGGCCGGTGTGCCGGGGACAGATCGCGCTCAACGTGATCGAGGACCAGTTCTGGGTGTTCTTCGTCGATCCGGATCGCGATATTGTCACCACCGATCCGCAGTTCGTCGAGCACATGGTCGACTACCTGCAACTGCCGGCCGATCGCGAGAGCAATTTGCGCCTGCTCAGTATCTGGACCGACTACTGGCAGCGCCAGAAGCGCTACCTGGCGGCCAAGGAAAGCTACTTCAAGCGTATGCGTGCGCTGAGTCTCGACGATGCCCTGCAGTATGTGTGGGATGGGGATGGTCGCAACTCCAACGCGGCATTGACGGTGTTTCGACACTTCGACAGCGCCTCGGTGAGCTTCGGGTTGGTGGGGGACTATCCGGACACCGCCTGGATCATCGACTTTCCGCTGTTGGAGCGTATTCACTATCTGCTGGTCGCCGGTTTCAACGTCTACGGCAATGTCGGTCATCAGCTCAATACCCGTTTGTACATGGACTTCCTGCGCATGGAAGGAGAGGACAACTTCCTTGCCTTCATGCCAGCCGGCAAGCGCCGGAAAATCCGTGATTCCTGGTACACCGGAATCCGCGCCGGGCTGGAGAGTGATTTTCGTGCACCGACGGACTGGCTGGACGTGGAGTCGGTGGTCGGTTTCCGGACCGACGATCCACAACGAGAGTTCTATCAGCACCTTGAAAGGCGGGTGGCGGCGGTGGATCGTGCCGGTCTGTCACTGGACCGTTGCGGCGCCGACAACTGTGTCGATTCCGGGGTCAGCCCGGCGCAGGCGAGAGTCGACCAGGCCATGCGCGAGATTGCGGCCATGGATGGTGAACTGTTGCAGGTCTTACCGGATGTCACGTTCGTGCGGGTCCGCAGCACCGACGGTGATGACGATTCGGCCTATACCCTGATCCTCAACAAGGCCTACCAGAATGTCAG
>CBDVAK010000177.1:0-7217 GCA_965371945.1 uncultured Candidatus Competibacteraceae bacterium | reverse complement strand
GTGCTCATATCACCCACTGAGGTGGTGATCGCATCGCAGCGTCGGATCGTGGTCAGAGAACGTTGGAATACTTCCTGGGCAACAATCGTATCTCGCGATTTCCTGGTACTGGCGTAAACAGGGGCGGTCAGGTAGTGCGGGGTCGCCCCGTAAAGCTCGGCGAGCCCAGCGGCGATCTCGAACGAGTTCACCTCCGAGCCTCTGGGGAGCCCACCCATGACCGAGACGATGTTCAGCTCCGGGCGCCGTACCGGATTGACCGCGCGGACGCCGTAGTGGAGCGTATTGCCCCAGGCGATCCCGAAATGGGTGATGGCGGAGCCGGCCAGCAGCTTGGACCAGTAGCTGCCGAGCTGTGCGGCCACGACACGTTGAGCTCTATCATCCGCCGCCGGTTGCGGTGCGATCGAAACGGTATTCAGATCCAGGCGCTTGCGCAGTGCCTCTTCCAGCTCGATGCAAAGCGCGAACGGGGAGTGGATGCTGACCCGGACATAACCGTTGCGGGCCGCGTCCGCCAGTGCCCGGTTGACGCGCAAGCGCGTCACGCCAAGGTGGTCTGCGACCGCGCCCTGAGTCATGCCCTCGATGTGGTAGAACCAGGCCACCCGCACCTGAAACGCTTCCTGGGTGTCTTGCGCCGGACCCTGTGTCGCGGCCACGCTACTTCACGGCGCCCATGGTCAGGCCACGCACCAGTTGCTTGGAGGCGATCAGCGCAAAAATGATGACCGGAATGACGATCAAGGTGCTGGTCGCCATGATCTTGCCGTAGGGCAGGTTGTAGCCCTCCATGAACCCGACCGCCACTGCGGGTGCGGTCTTGGCAACCTTGCGGGTCAGCACCAGCGCGAACATCAATTCGTTCCAGGAGAAGATGAACGAGAAGATTGCCGACACCGCGACCCCCGGAGCGGCCAACGGCAGACAGATCTTTCTGAAGGTCAGGAATTGACCGGCTCCATCGAGCGCCGCGGCTTCGTTCAGATCCTTGGGAATCGACCTGAATTGATCGGTGCAAATCCAGATCACGATCGGAAGATTGAAGGTGAGGTAGATCAGAATCAGCGACAGATGGGTGTCGAAAAGATTCAACTGCCGTACGATCAGGAAGAATGGTAGTGCCAGCACGATCGGGCTGATCATGCGGTTGGTGATGAACCAGAACCACAGGTCTTTCTTGCCCCGAAACTCGAACCGGGCCAGTGCGTAGGCCGCCGGAGTACCCAGCATCAGCGCCAGCGCGGTCGTGAAGACCGCGACGATGAGCGAATTGATCAGGCTGCCACCCACTTTGTCCCTGAACAGGACTTCAGTGTAGTTGCCCAGGGTCGGGTCGAATATCCATTGCGGAGGCGATGCCAGGGCGATGATCTGGGTCTTGAGGCTGGTGGTCACCATCCAGTAGAACGGGAACACGCAAAACAGGATCACGACCAGCAACAGCAGCCACTGCCCGTAAGAGCCCGGCCCCGCCGGTTTCGCGGTCGATGCGCTCACTCCGCCACCTCACGATAAAACAAGCGCACATAGGCTTGCGCCAGAATGATGGTCAGGATCAGCAGGATGATCGCTTGCGCGGACGCCAGCCCCTGGTCGAATACTCGAAATCCGACTCTCTGGATCAACAGGCTGATGAGTTCGGTGGATGATCCCGGGCCCCCGCGGGTCATGGTGAAGACCATATCGAACAGCTTCAGGGTGTCGGCCGTGCGCAAGATCAGGATGGCCGTCAAACCGGGGATCAGGAAGGGCAATTGAACGTGACGCAGTATTTTCCAGGGACTGCGGGTCTCGAGCTGTGCCGCTTCCTCGACTTCAGTGGGGACCATGCTCAGGCCGGCCAGCAAGACCAGGGCGCAAAACGGTGTCCATTGCCAGATATCCAGAAAGATGATGGCGGTAAACGCGTTGTCGGGGTTGCCGATCCAGTTTATCGGCTGGATACCCAACCATCCGATCAGCTGGTTGATCACGCCGTATTTGAGATTGAACATCACCTGCCCCAACAGCCCGACAACGGCGTAAGTGGTAGCCATGGGGATGACCAGGCTGAGCCGTGTCAGCGTCTTCAGAACACCCAGGCCCGGCTTGTGAAGCAGCAGCGCAATGCCCAGGCCGATGCCGATTTGAAACGGCAACGACACGGCCAGCAGGTAAAACGTTCGTCCGGTGGCCTCCCAGAACACGCTGTCGGTCAGTACGGCCCGGTAGTTATCCATGCCGATAAATGCGGTGTTGCGCAGATTGGTGAGCTGGTAACGGTGCAGCGAGGTGTAGAACGCGAACAGCAACGGCGCCAGGCCGATCAGCAGCAGACTGACCACGGCCGGCCCCAAAAAGGCAAAGATGGTGGCCCGGCTGGCGGCGGCAGGTTCGGCAGTGCCTTTCATGACCGAGGGATCGCGTCGCCCGGTCCGGCTTCGATCATGCCGCTTGTCGATGTCAGGGGTACGGGGCGCCAGCGCAGCCCCGTACCTCGCACATACCGCATCCCTACTGGGCCAGCGGCTTCTTGCCGTCGTAGTAGCCGGCCTCCTTGAGCACGGCTTCCATGCGGGTACCGATTTCCTCGGCTCCTTGCTCGGTGGATACTTCACCCAGCATCATCTTGGTGCCCCACTCCTGCACGATCTCGGTGATCTGGGGCCACTCGGCGAAACGGGGCCTGAATTCCGGCACACCATCCTGCCAGCTCTCGACCAGCGCCGGTACGAAGTCGTAGGTCTCGGCGATGCCGTCGATCTTGTAGACCGATCGACGTGCCGGCACCCCACCCATCTCCAGATAGCGTTGGGCATTGGCCTTCGAGGTCACCCATTGAATGAACAACCACGCCGCGGCTTGGGTGTCCTCGTCGGCCTGCGATGCGACTGCCAGCGAGAAACCCCCGAGCGCGGGTTTGCGTCCGGCCGGCCCCATCGGTTCCGGCGCAATTTTGAGGCACTCGACGATAGTGGAGGTGTCCGGGCTCTTGAGCGTGGAATAAAACGCCGACCATTCCGTGATCATGGCCACATCGCCCTGGGCCAGCGCATTGACGGCTTCCGCATGGTCGTAGGCGACGATGCCCTCGGGCATGTACTGCATCAAATCCTGACGAAACTTCAAGCCGGCCTGACTCTCCGGGCTGTTGAGGTTGGATTTGAACTCCGCATCCAGAAACGAGCCGCCAAACGGCCACAGGACCCGGGCGAAAGAGTCGGCCGACTGGGTTTCATTGCGTTTGGACTGGAGCGCAAAGGCGTACTTGCCGTCTTTGGTCAGCGCCGGGCCGTACTTGTCTTTCAGATCTGTCCAGGTTTTCGGCGGGCCGTCGAAACCCGCTTGTTCCAGCATGCAGCTGTTGTAGAACAACAGCCCGGAGTAGTTATCGAAAGGCAGGCCGTAAATGACATCGTTCCAGCCGCCAAAGGCATTGAGCACCAGCGGGAAAAAATCGTCGATATCAAGGTCCGGGTCGGCGAGCTTCGGATTGGCGGTGAACTTCTCGATCGGAACGATCCATTCATTTTCGGCAAAGCTGCCGATCCACACCAGATCGATCAGGGCAATGTCGAGGTCGCCACCGGCGACAAAATCACGCACCTGCTCGCCCAATGCGTTCTCGTACGGGTGCTTGATGATATTTACCTTGATGCCGGTTTTCTCCTCGAATTCGGGCAGCATCAGTTCCGCCGCCTCATAACCCGGGCGCAACAGAAACACCACGTCGACTTCGGTTCCGGCGTAAGGTTTGGCGGCCTCTTCGAGAGACCACTGGGCCTGAGCTGTCAGGGCGGTGCCCGATAGCAGCCCCGCTATCGCCAGCGAACCGGCCAGTGATTTCAGCTTCATTGGTTTCTCCTCCGATCGGCACTGCCCGCGGACTGGGGTCAGTAGCAGCAAGATTACATATGTTAATTTCGATTTACTATTGTTTTTTCGGGCGACATACTTGTTTGAGAACACGGCACATCATCTGGAGGAAGAGCGGTGGCACGTGTCGAGCTAGCGCATACCAACAAGCTCTACGGCAGTACCCAGGTGATCTTTGACGTCTCGCTGGTAGCCGAGGAAGGCGAGCTGGTCGTGTTCGTCGGTCCGTCGGGGTGTGGCAAGTCAACGCTGTTGCGGATGATCGCCGGGCTGGAGGGGGTCTCGTCCGGAACCATCTCGATCGGCGATCAAGAGGTCACGCACACCGCTCCCGCCGAGCGCGGCGTGGCGATGGTTTTTCAGTCCTATGCCCTGTATCCGCACATGAGCGTGAGGGACAACATGGAATTCGGGCTCAAGGTCAACGGCATGGGGCGTGCCGAGCGCGAGCAGAGGGTCAAAGAGGCTGCCGCAATTCTGCAGCTCGAAGACTATCTGACGCGCAAACCGGGGCAGCTCTCCGGCGGTCAACGTCAACGCGTGGCGATCGGGCGTGCCATAGTCAAAAAACCCAAGGTCTTTCTGTTCGACGAACCGTTGTCGAACCTGGATGCGGCTCTGCGGATCAAGATGCGGGTCGAACTCGAGAATCTACATAATGAACTCGCCTCGACCATGATCTACGTGACTCACGATCAGGTCGAGGCCATGACCCTCGCACACAAGATCGTGGTGCTCGATCAGGGTCGGGTCGAGCAGATCGGCACGCCAATGGATCTTTACCACCGACCGCGAACGCGATTTGTCGCCGGCTTCATCGGCTCGCCCAGCATGAACTTTGTCGAGGTCGAGATGCGCGGGATCGACAACCATGACGCCACCGTCACCTACGGCGCACACACGGTCGCTGTCCCCGGCATAGTGACCGCCGCCATACCGACCGGGACCATCACCATGGGGATTCGGCCGGAGCACATTCAGGTGGTCGATGCCGGTGGTCCCGAGCTCCAGGCCGTGGTGCGTGTGGTCGAGGCATTGGGAAACGAAAGCTACGTGTATGCGCGGGCCGAACCCGGTGACGATGTGGTCATCAAGGCCGACGGCGATATCAGTGTGCAACGCGGTCAACCGGTTGGTCTCCGGTTCGAACCCTGGCGTTGCCAACTGTTTGAGGCCGACGGTACCACCCTGGCCCGGCTCGATCATGCGCGCCCGCGAAGCGGACCAGGCAGTGAGTGACCTGGGCGGCTGGCGACAGCAGATCGACACTGTGGTCGCACCGGCGGTTGAGCGGTCCGCGAATATCGATGCCATCGAAATCGGCAGTGGCAACCTCGAGCGCGTACCGGCGCTGCTTCGCGAGCATTTCGGGGACACCAGTGCCGGGGTGTTGCTCATTGCCGACGGCAACACCAATGACGCCGCGGGCAAGCGTCTCGATGCGTTGCTGGGCGCCGCGGGCATTCCCAGCGACACCTTCCTGTACGACGCTTTGCCGCGCTTGAAGCCCAGTCTTGCCAATGCCGAGATGCTGTTGCCCAGACTTGAGTCATACCGGGGCATCATCGTCGCGGTGGGTTCCGGGGTCATCAACGATCTGGTGAAGTATGCAGCGTATCGAGTTCGCAAACCCTATGTGTGTGTGGCGACGGCGGCGTCCATGGATGGCTACACGAGTGCCGGCTCGCCGTTGTCGGACCGGGGTTTCAAACACACTATTGCCTGTGCGCCGCCACGGATTCTGGTTGCTGACATGGACATCGTCGCCAATGCGCCGCAGGAGATGGCCGGCTGGGGATACGGCGACCTGGCGGGCAAGGTCGCCGCCGGGGCAGACTGGATCGTTGCCGACGCTCTCGCCATAGAAGCGATCGACGATCTGGCCTGGCCCCTGGTGCACGATCATCTGCACCCCTGGTTGGCGCAGGCCGAAGCCATACGTCAACGGCAGCCCCGGGCCCTGGGTGCGTTGTTCGCCGGGTTGGTGATTGCCGGTCTGGCGATGGAGTTTCACGGTAGCTCCCGTCCGGCGTCTGGCGCCGATCATCAGATCGGGCATCTCTGGGAAATGCGCGATGTGAGTTTTCAGGGACTGCCGGTTTCCCATGGTGCTTGTGTGGCGCTCGGTACCTTGAGTGTTCTGGCGCTCTACGACTGGCTGTTGCGGCAGGACTTCACGGCGATCGATATCGATGCGCTGGTGGCGTCGCGACCCACTCTCGCGGTCGACCTCAAGCAGGTCGAGCAAGCATTCGGAAACAGCAACATCGCGGTGAGAAGTGTCGATGAGGTCAAAGCCAAGCACGTTGATGATGGGCTGTTTCGGCAACGTCTGGGACTACTCAGTGAAAACTGGCTGCTACTGCGGGATCGATTGCGGGAATTTTTGATCGACGCATCGCAGATGCGACGCATGCTGGCGGCCGCCGGTGTGGTCACCGACCCCCTGCAGGTCGGCATCGAGCGCGCACAACACCAGCAAACCATACTCGAGGCGCGACTGATTCGCCGGCGCTACACGGTACTCGATCTGCTCTACGATGTGGGCATGCTGGAGACCGCGGTTGAGGCGACATTCGCGCCCGATGGTTACTGGGGAAGTGGAACACGCTCATGAGCCAATCGATGACGGAGATGAACAGGCTGGCCGGGGCCGAGATCGCCACCGTGATCGAGGCTATCGACACCCGGCAGGTGGACGCGCTGATCGACGCCTTGACCGGTGCCGGTCGCATCGCGACCTATGGCGTCGGGCGCGAAGGTTTGATGATGAAGGCCATTTGCATGCGCTTGTTCCATCTGGGGCTGGACGCCCATGTGGTGGGAGACATGACAGTACCGCATATCGGCACCGGTGACCTGCTTCTGGTGAGTGCAGGGCCCGGCTATTTCTCAACCGTCGACGGCTTGATCGTCACCGCCCGGAAGGCCGGCGCCACGGTTGCCTGTCTGACTGCCGAGGCAGACGGTGCTTGCCCACGTCGCTGCGACCAGGTGCTGGTTCTGCCCGCGCAAACCATGGCCAGCGATGCGGACGCACGGACATCGTTTCTGCCCATGGGAAGCTTGTACGAGGCTGCGCAGTTCCTGTTCGGCGAATATCTGGTGTTGATGCTGCAAGAACGTCTGAGTACCAGCCCCGACACGATGCGCGGGCGGCACACCAATCTCGAATGACTCGGATCTGCGAAGGAGTTGGAGGCATCCGGGAGAGCCGGCATCCCCGTCCCGGCTACACTTGAAACCATCCTTCAGGTCACCGAACTACTGGCCCTGAAGGGATTTCAGACGCGCCTTGAACGTTCAGGAATCCCAACCGAATCAGGGAAGGCGCTTTCAAGCCGCTTGCCCCGAAGTCC
>CBDVAK010000176.1:0-7243 GCA_965371945.1 uncultured Candidatus Competibacteraceae bacterium | reverse complement strand
CACCCTGGGGTACCGGATCATACTTGAAGTCCTTCCATTCGGCAGTCGATATCGTGAAAACCTACCAGCACCTGTACATCCCTGGCCCCACCAACGTTCCGCACGAGATTCTCAGCGCCATAGACGGGCCGATGGAGGACCACCGCTCACCGGATCACCCCTTGCTCACGCTGCCATTGTTCGAGGATCTCAAGAAGATATTCAAGACCGAAAGCGGTCATGTGCTGTTGCTGCCAGGGTCCGGGACGGCAGGCTGGGAGGCCGCCCTGCAGAACACGCTGTCACCCGGCGACCGGGTGCTCGCGGCCAGTTACGGCCAGTTCAGCCAGATGTGGATCGACATGTGTGTGGCGCTCGGGCTGGATGTCACCCGGGTCGAAACCGAGTGGGGTGAAGGCGTGCCGCTCGGGCAATTCGAACAAATCCTGTCTGGCGATAGCGGGCACACCATCAGGGCAGTGCTGGTCACCCACAACGAAACCGCCACCGGAGTCACCAGTGATGTCGGCGCGGTACGCCGCATATTGGACCATACGCAGCACCCGGCGCTGCTCTACGCCGACGGTGTCAGTTCGATCGCCAGCATCGATTTTCGCATGGACGAATGGGGTATCGATCTCGCCGTAGCCGGGTCCCAGAAGGGCTTCATGCTGCCGGCGGGCATGGGCATCGTGGGGGTCAGCCAAAAGGCACTGGATGCGGGTTCGAGGGCAACGCTGCCGAGATATTACTTTGATTTCCAGCGCATGCTTACCGCCAATCAGAAGGGCTACTTCCCATATACACCGTCGGTACCATTGCTGCGCGGTTTGCGGGTATCGGTGGACCGACTGCTGGAAGAAGGATTGGAGGCTGTTTTCGCCCGCCACCACCGACTCGCTGAAGGGGTCCGGCGCGCGGTCAAGGAAGGTTGGGGTCTGCGCACCGTGGCGCGCAGCAAAGAGCTGAACTCCGATACCGTGACCGCCATCCTGTTGCCGGAAGGCGCCGATGCGGCACGGGTCATCAGCACTGCCTATCAGAAGTACAACCTTTCGCTCGGCACCGGGCTCGGTCAGCTGGCCGGCAAGGTATTTCGAATCGGACATCTGGGCAGCCTCAACGAGTTGATGCTGCTGGGCGGAATCTGCGGTACGGAAATGGCGCTGCTGGATAACGGCATCGAAATCACACCCGGTAGTGGTGCGGCCGCGGCCTCGGAGTACTGGCGGTCGACGGCCGGGTAGCGGATGTCGGACCGAATCCGGTCATGGCTCGCGCTGACGCAGACACCCCCCGTAGCGCACGCCATCCACCTCCAGCAAGGCCTCGTCGCCCTTGTTCCAGAACAACACACCCTCGCCCTCATAGCGGGCACCGGAACCCGAGCGGACCTGCGCCAGCACCACGTTGCGTCCGGGCAGATAGAGCCGGATCTCACCATGACCAAACCGCACCAGCAGTTCCATTTCGCCGCACACGAAAACAAGCGCGCGAGGCCTTGGAGCCAGGTCGGGCTCAGCTGCCGCGGCCACCGCCACCACATCAACCAGGATCCCGCCGGCGGGGTGCCCCCGGGTGAGCACGCCGTGGTGTGTGGTTGAGGTCCAAAGCAATCGCTGGTCGCTGCCGCGCACCTGGGCGCGCACTGCATAGCTGTGACGGGGGTCGATTTCGCTGTGGAGATAGCTCAACGCGAATGGGATCCTCAGAACATCCTCCCGGGGCTCGACAAACTGTGCAGCCAGCTCCGTGGCCGGTGCGTCCGCAAGGCTGACATCCTCCAGTGTTACCCGCAGGACCGCCCCGGACGGCAACCGGACCAACTGCGGAAAAACCACTTCGCCCGACAAGGTCGATGCACCGTCACCGGCGCCGACAGAACCCAGCCCGAGCATCAACAGGCTGAAACAGACGAGAGTTCTCATGCTGGCTCCGGCATGTGTCTACGCATCACGAACAGATCGGGGACGGGATCATCTGAAGTGCGCAACCAGACCGACTTGGCGCGGGTATAGTCCAACACCGACTCACTGCCCCCTTCCCGTCTCAGCCCGCAAAGACCGATTGCCCGCACCGGGCCGGCAACTTGTCAGTACATCGACTCAATGCAGCCGCTGCGCTCCCGCCCAGCATAGTGCAACCAGGGTCGCCACGCCGAGAATTGCGAAGCCGGCAACCAACGGCAGTACCGTGCCGTCGTAGGCCCTGCCGATCGCGGTGCCCAACGCGACCGCGATCAGGGTAGACAAAAAGCCGACCACCGTCGCACCAATCCCGGCAATATCCCCGAGCGGCTCCATGGCCATCGCATTCAGGTTGCCAAACAAGATCCCAATGCAAAAAAACAATGCCAACAGGTAAGATGTCATCGCCCACAGAGGCGGCAGCCCCCCTACCGCCCAGGCAAATGGCAGAAAACCCAGGGACAACAGACCAATCCACAGGGCGGCCCTCTTCGACAATGTCGCCATGCCCAGTCGCATCACCAGATGGGCATTGACCAGTGCCGCGGCACCTATCGCCAGTGCCAGAACAGCGAAATAAAGCGGAAACCATGCGCCCAACGCGTAGTTCTGCTGGAAGATCTGCTGCGCCGAATTGAGATAGCCCACGAATGCACCGAAGATCAGCCCAGCCGCCAGCGTGTAGCCCAAGGCGGTCCGTGTGGTGAGGATCCGCACCATGGCAGCCATCACGATACCGGGCCGCAGTGCTACCCGATTTGCTTTGGGCAGCGTTTCCGGCTGCCGCAGCGCTGTCCAGACGATAGCGACGACGGCAATTGCCAGAAATACTGCAAAGATGGCCCGCCAGTCCGCAACCATCAGTATCAACTGGCCCAGCGCGGGAGCCAGCACCGGCACCAGTATGAATACGACCATGACAAACGACATGATGCGGGCCATGGCGCGACCTTCGTACTGATCCCGCACCAACGCCACGGTGACAATTCGTGGCCCCGCCACGCCTACCCCTTGTATCAGGCGCCCCACCAGCATGAGTGAAAAACTGGAAGCGAACATGGACATCAGAGAACCCAGCATGAATATCGCCAGACCCAGAAAGATGACCGGCTTGCGCCCGTAACTGTCGGACAAAGGCCCATAGATGAGCTGTCCGAACGCGAGTCCCAGAAACAGCGTCGAAATCACCAGTTGATTGTCGTTGGCGTTGGGGTTGGCGAGGTCAGCGCCGATCTCCGGCAGTGCCGGTAGCATGGCGTCGATCGACAGTGCCACCAGCGATACCAGTAACGCGGTCAACGCGATAAACTCACCCACACCGGGGCGGCGCTGGCAGGTTTCAGTGGTCACGGGCTGCCTGTCGGAACCGGAAGTATGCGTGCCATTCTGGGCGAAGCCGAGCGTGAAAGAAACGATTGAGCGGGCGGCGCAGGTCCAGATCAGACTAACCACCTCGATGTGAGGTTTAGAGATGACCAAACCGTTGCGAAAGCGGATCTGTGCTCAGCTTGCGCACGCCACTCTGGCCGGCATTCTGCTAGCCGCGGCCAGCAGCTGTTCGATCGCACCCGAGCGCCGTCCGGTACCGAGTGACCTGACCAAGAATGCCGCCATCCCCGGTATTCCCGGCGCCCGCTTTTGGGGCGACCAGGCCCCGGCTGGCCTGCTGCAACGTCTGGAGGACGCCAACCAGACACAGATTCGGGCTGAATTCCCGGACATCTATGGCAAACCCCACAACTATCTCGCCATATCCGGTGGCGGTGCCAACGGGGCCTTCGGTGCCGGATTGCTGGTGGGCTGGACCGCTGCTGGCAGCCGGCCGGAATTCACCATGGTGACGGGCGTCAGTACCGGCGCACTGACCGCACCTTTCGCTTTTCTCGGCCCGGACTTCGATGACCGCCTGGAGGAGGTCTACACCACGGTCAGCACCAGCGATATCGTGGTACGGCGCAGCCTCTTGACGGTGGCCTTCGGCGACTCGATCGTCGACACCCACCCATTGCGCAACCTCATCGCCCGCTACGTCAATGACGAGGTGATCGATGCGATCGCTCGTGAGCACCAGCGTGGACGACGTCTGTTCATCGGCACTTTCAATCTCGATGCCGCCCGTCCGGTGATCTGGAATATTGGCGCAATCGCGGTCAGCGACTACTCGCACAAGTACGAACTGATACAAGAGATTCTGTTGGCATCCACATCGATCCCGGTGGCGTTTCCACCGGTGCTGATCGAAGTCGAGGCCGATGGCGGGCGCTTCGATGAAATGCATGTCGACGGCGGCACCGGTGCCCAGGTATTCGTCTATCCGTCCGCGGTCGACTGGCCGCGACTCCAGGCCAAGCTCCGGGTAACGGGAAACTCACGCGTATACGTTATCCGCAATGCCTTTCTGGAAGCAGACTACCGTGGCATCAAACCGACACTGGTACCGATCGCCTCGCGTTCGATCGCTTCGCTGATTCGCACTCAGGGTGTCGGCGATCTGTACCAGATTTTCGCGCTTGCCAAACGCGACGGACTGGACTTCAACCTGGCCTACATCCCGTCCACCTTCACCGAGGAGCCCGAGGAGGGATTCGACCCGGTGTACATGACGAAGCTCTACCGGTTGGGCTACCGGCTGGCGGTGGGCAAATCGGCCTGGCATAAGACCCCGCCCGGATTCGCCACCGAAACCTACACGCGCAAGGCCGGAGCGAAACCGATGACCGAGTAGTGATCGCCCAAACCCGACAAGTTCTCTCATCAAACAACCTTGCCCAGACTTGTTCGGCGCGCAACTATTCAGCAAGCACGCTGGTAACTTTGTTGACAGAGATCGCCTCAGTCTACCACCGGTTCCCAGCTGCGATCCGGATCGAAGACCGTGATCGAAGCCGCCACTTCCGTGGTCTGCTCGCCGAGATCCTTCTCGAACACGATACCCTGCTGGTTGACCATGAAACTCATGATTCCTGAATTGCCGTACTCGGCCGGGTAGGCAATCAGACCGAAACCCTGGTTCATGTGACCATCGCTGACATAGCTCATCGCACCACCGGCAGCGTGAGGTCCCTGACCATCGAGCATCCGATAGAAATACCCATGGTAGGGCACCAGCCCACCATCTTCAGCCTTGCGGTAGCCGTCCGCGGCCGCCGCCACCAGGAACTCGCCCACAGGGCTCTGTGGCTCGCCTTCGACCGCAGGCCAATAGAGGCCATCGCGTTTGCCTTCGGTACTGATAAACCGGTCCGCGAACTCGGGCACACCGTCGCTGTATCTATCCGTCCCGGCATACTCGTACTGTGCCTGCGCGTAGGCCTCCGCGACCGCAATGGCGTACAGTTCGTTGCGCCCGATCCGGCGTACGTAGAGCTCTTCCAAACCGGCGTCGGTGTCGAAACGCCATCCCGATGCTTCCCGGACCAGCGGGATCGGGAACGGCCAGTCATCGTCGCCGACCACCAGGATGGCCCGATCATCGACTCCGTCCTCCTGCTCGATACCAGCGGCTTCCACCGCGGCATCCACGAAATCCTCGCGTTCGATCGCGTCCCCGATCGGATCGCCGGATGACAACTCCCCCGCATCCGTCCCCAACACGTCACGCAGCGCCTCGCTATCTTCGGCGACCATGGCATCTATCAGTGCCTGAGCGGCTGCTCCAGGTGTCTCGAAAGAGCTCTGCTCCGCCATCGCCGGTATCGATATCAATGTCACAAGCAACAATGCCGCAAAGCACCCGCAAACCGTTGCAGATTTGGTTTCAGTCATGATTTTCATCGCTGGAGGGGTTCCTTTGCCGGTCAACCGCGTCTCGAACGTGCTTTACGCCCGCCACCCGAGTGGCCGCTTCTCTTGACACTCTTGGCGCCGCGCTTGCTGGCCGCCCGGTCCAGGCTGCCACTGGATTTTTTGAAGGCACCGGCGGACGCTTTCGGTTTTTTCCTGGGTGCTTTGGCGACCGCGGCTGACTTGGGTTTTGGAGCTTTTGCAGCGGGCGCCCTGGCTTTTGGTGCGCTGTTGGGCGGTCGTTTCAGATCGACATTGCGCTTGTTCGGCTTGCTGGCCGCGGTGCGTTTGCCGGACGCCGGCGTTTTTCGTGACGCCTGTTTGAGGTTCGGCTGCTGCTTCGGCCTTTTAGCGGCCGACAGTTTTTGGGATGGCTGCTTGGCGGCACCACCACGCGGACCGCCCTGCTGGCGCCCACGCGCCACCTCGCGATCGACCGATGTGCGTTTGCGATCACCGGAATATCGGGCCTTGGTCTTTTCGTTCTTGTAACGGATGTTGCCGCGGTGTTCTGAATTGTGCTCCCACTTGCCGGTATTGCCACTGATGCCCCTGTTGACATTGATATCGCCGGTCTGGATGTTGACATCCCTGCTGATATTGGCGGCATTGCGATAGCCTCCGTTGCGGTAGCCCGGGCTCGACCAGTAGCTGGGACCACCATAGCGGCCGGGGCCACCATAGTAGACACCCCGGTAGTCATCATCGTCGTCGTCCCACATGATGGCGGCGGTGAGCAACCCGCCGGCCAGGGCTCCGACGCCGAAAGTGACCAGATCACTGCTGCCGTCATCCACCGCAACGGGCTGGACAGGTTGTGTATAGGTAGTCGGGTAGTAGGTTTGCTGGGGCGGCGGCTGGTTGTAGACTTCAGAGGGGTCGTAACTGGGTACATAGACCACCTCGGGTTCAGCCGGTTGCACCACGATGGTGTCGCCTTCCACCAGCACCTGCTGTTGCTCGTTATCCGTGAGGTTGCCGGCCTCCTGGGCTTCCTGCCTGAGCGTTTGCACGGATTCCATCACTTCATCCTGTTGACCGAGAAACGCCTCACCCAGATCCTGGGTCCAATCCAGGTTCTCGTTCATGTACTGCAACACCGTCGGAAAAAACGCCAGCGCCTGCACACTGGGGTCCCAGCGCTGTTCCACCACCGCATCCTGCAACGCCTGGCCGTCGAGGTCGGCGTTGTCCTCCACCCATCGTGATGCCTGCACGATGTCCAGAGGATAGGTCGACGCCATCAGCAACTGCGCCAGCAATGCATCCGGATAGAGCGCGACCGGAGCGACCAGTTGCTCAATCTGATCCGGTGGAAAACCCTCCGCCTCCGCGACCGCCTGATCGGTGGCTTCATCGACGGACTGCTCCGCTGAAGAGTCGGGATCCGCAGCCTGTACGGTGGCGCTATCTGCTGCGCTCTGGGCCATCGCCGGACAACCCAAAACCAGCAGCGACAGCCCCAACCACGGTGCAATCCGCTTGAAAACCTGAACCATGCCGCCCCCCTGTAG
>CBDVAK010000175.1:0-7258 GCA_965371945.1 uncultured Candidatus Competibacteraceae bacterium | reverse complement strand
GCAGGCCAGCTTTGCGGTCACGAATCGTCCCACTCCCGCTGCCACCAGGGGTGCATCATCCGCGAGCCCGGCGGATGAAGACACCCGCGCCACCGCGTCCAGAATTTGCTGCTGTTGCCGGCGGGCCAGGAACCCGGCCAACTGTCGCCATTCCTGCCGCTCCCCTGCTTCACAGTCGCGGCCCAACATGCGCGCCAGACGCGCCTCACTCTCCGGCACACTCTTGCCACGCCCGTCCGCGGTCGCCATCTGATCGGCGTGGTCAGGGAGTTCACCCAACAGCCGATACACATCGGCACTGGTCGCAAACAGCTCGGCGGTGAGGGTCTGCCAGCGCCCCTTGAACGGCACCCGGGTGACCATCGCGCACACCGGGGTGCGGACCACACCGGTATAGACCAGTTCGTCACTGGCGAGGCGATCCGCGTCGCTGGTGCTGGAACCCGCGACCCGGCCGTCCACGATCGCAACCACATCGGTGGTGGTACTGCCGATATCCACAAACAGCGCGGTGGGGATCTGCCGGCTGAGGTAAGTGGCGGTCGCCAACCAGTTCGCCGAAGCAATCGCGGCGCTGTGAGTTGCCGCCTCGGCGCTGTCCACAAACCCATCGCGACCGGTAAACACCAGCAGCCGGGACGCCTCGATTCGCGCTTGCATGCAAGCGACGAGTTCGCTGACGCCGGTATCGCGATCGGCAAACAGGTCCACCATTTCCCCGGTCATGGTGACCGCATGGCGAGTTGCCTGTGGCCACCGGCGCAGTACCTGGTCCACGGCCGTCCCGAGGTGCCCGATCTGCTGCCACAATGGGCAAGGTAACTGGACCACGTCCTCCAATACGCCATCGGCAGATATCAGTGCGGCTTTCAGGTGGGCGCCGCCCAGATCCCAGCCAATCGTGTAAGCTGTATTCAACGCTGCAATCCTCCGCCACCCGCCGATGATCAGGCACTTCAAACGCGCCACGATACTGCCGGGACACCGGACATGAACCTGATTCCGGTCATCGACCTGATGGCTGGCAAGGCCGTCCATGCCGTTCGCGGCGAACGCGACCGATATCTTCCCCTGGCAACACCGCTGTGCGATGACGCCGACCCCGTCACCCTGATCTCCGGCTACCGGAAGCTGTATCCGTTCCCGATCATCTATGTTGCCGATCTGGACTCGATTCTGGGTAGCGGGGACAACATGAACGCGATGCGGCGCATGACCGCCGGGTATCCGCACATCGTGTTCTGGCTCGATGCGGGATTCAACAGTGCCGGGAAAGTCTCAGCCGCGGTCGACCCGGACCGGATCAGACCTGTCATCGGCAGTGAGTGTCAGCAATCGGCGCTCTCTTGTGCAAGCCTGTTGAAAGAATGCCGTTGCCACCAGCCGATTCTTTCTCTGGACTATGGCGCCGGTGGTTTCATGGGCCCGCGGGATCTGCTGAACGCAACATCGTGCTGGCCGCGGGAAGTGATCGTGATGACGCTGGATCGCGTTGGTGTGATGGCAGGTCCGATCCCGGCCGCCGCGCGTGATGACGGCAGACACTACTACGCGGCAGGCGGCGTACGCGGCCCGGAGGATATCATCGGACTGCAACGAGCAGGCTATCGCGGTGTGCTGCTGGCCAGCGCCCTGCACAAACAGGGAATCGCCCCAGGGGAGCTGCATCGGCTTGCCGGGTCCGGGAAACGGCCCTGATGTGCCAGCACACCAAGGCCGTCCACGGGGTCAGCTATGAGCCGCGAAAGGATGCTCGGCTGATTTGCCGGCGATCACATCGGCCGCCTTGGGTTCTCCGGCCACAGCACGCTTGATCGACTGTTTGGTGGCCTCGTAGTTGTAGTCCTGGATCTTGGCGTCATCCGTGGCTTCCCAGTGGATGAATACGCCGACACAGATAAACAGATCCTCCGCCTCGTCGGCGGGAATGGTGCCATCCTCGACACAATCCACCACCGCCATGGCAACCCCGCGCTGGGCCGGACCAAACATCTGCAGCGCCTGGGTCGCCCCTTTCATGGTGACCTTGTTGAACATCAACGTGTTCGGTTTACAAGGCAGGTTGGGGGCAACGACCGCCAACAGGCTGGTGAATCCATCTTTGTTGTTGACCAGGCCGGTGCAAAATGCCGTTTCCACCGCCGAGCCCCGCGGACCGATCATAAGATCGATATGCGCGACTTCGTTGCCTTCGCCAACCAGTGACTCGCCAACGCGTACCTCATTGATTTTCGCCATGATGCAACTCTCCTTTGGTAGCACACGAATAGTAGTACACAAACTCCCTGCCGAAACATGGCAGGTCACGTCGGTGCTAAACCGGATTGCTGTGAAATCCGGGATCAGCAGGCCCGTTTAGTATAGACAAGTGATGAACCAGCAACGTAGCCACGGTCAGATCGGCGCTGGTGCCGGGATTGATCCCCTCTTGCTTGAGGCATTTGTCCGCCGCCAGCATCCGCCGCTGGGCCAGCGCCCGGGAATCGCTGGCGTCCCAGCACTCCAGCAACCCCCGTGCTGTTCGTTGCAACCTGTTCGCTTTCACCTGACCGTGTTTTCTAAGCACGTGAGTATCGACGAATGCAACCAGAAACTCCAGATACACGCCGCTTGCGGCCCGTTGTTCACAGCCATGGCGACGCAGTTCCCGTTGCAACCTGGGAATTCCGGTAGAAAATATGTCCTCATAGCCATGGGTATACTGCCAGGCGATGCGGTCGCGCTGCTCGGCTACCGCCATGACTTCGAGGAGATCGCCATTCGGTCGCGCGAAAACATCGTGGCGATCGCTGGCGCCGAGACCTCCCGGCCTGGCCAGCCGAATCGCTTCGAACACCGCGACCGTATCCACCATATCCAGCGACGCCAGGGTGATCGACAATCGTTCGCGCAGGGATGCCCCCGGGGCGGCATGAAAGTATGCCTCGCAAAGTGGCCCGCACAGCAACACGATCCCCAGGTTGGTATTGCAACCCACGCTCGCTTGGGTGGCCCTGACCGCGGCGACAATACGCGCGCCGGTCCCGCGCACACCCGGGTCACCGAGTACGTCCGCCACACAGCGCGCGCTGACGACGAAATCATCCACGCTCATGCCGTGCCCATCACCATGGAAACCGACATTTCCCGGCTTCAGCGCACGCAACTCGGTGATACACGCGCGCCACACCGCATCCGCCACCACGGTTGGTCCCCGGTAGTCAGGAATCACGCAGGGGCCACCCGGGCGCTGTCATCGGCGAGCCGGAAAAGGTCCTCCACCAGCAACCCGGCGATATCGACCCCGGTGACCTCCTGCACTCCGCGCCAGGCAGGAACGCCGTTGACCTCCAGCACCAACAGGCGGTGCTCACGGTCGCGGATGATATCGACGCCAGCGTATCTGGCCCCCACCGCCCGGGTGGCGGCCACCGCCAGATCAGAGAGCCCCGAATCGGCGCTCGCGCTCCGGCATTCGCCGCCCTGGGCACGATTGGTAATCCAGTGTCCGGACCTTCTTTCCATGGTTGCCACCGCCCGCTCGCCGATCACGAATACACGCCAGTCACTGGACTGGGGACCGGCGGGTGGCACGAATTGCTGCAGATAGTACACACCGGCGGTCTGCTCTACTGCCGCAATCTCCGCGCTCTCGCCGACCAGAATCAAGCCATTGCCCCGCGAACCGAATAGCGGCTTGAGTACCAGCCGGTGGCCAGCCGCGATCTGCTGTTCAGCCACCTCGACCGCCCGCTGCCTGGACTCACAGGCCCAGGTTGGTGGCGTCGGCACACCGCAACTGCGCAGTAGAAAGCTGGTCATCGCCTTGTCTACGGTACGCTCGATAGTGCGTGCGTCATTGCAAACCGGCACCCCGCAAAGCGGCAGGGCGTGGAGGATATCGAGACGCAGGGTCACCTGTTCGAATGAGCCACCCGGGACATTGCGTACAAACAGAGCACGTGGCAGATCCTGCTCGAATCCCGGCAGTTGCAAGCCACCGGTTTCATCAGCACCCACGGTGGCAAGGCGGCAATCCTTGAGAGACAGGAAACCGACCTCGACGCCCCGGTGTTGAAAGGCCTGTCGCAAGCGGCGCTCGTGCCAGGCATCAAAATCGGTGGCGACGGCAAAGCGGTGGCTGCCGCCAACGATGGTGGAGCAAGTCATCTAACTACTGGTGCTGGCGAAAGATCTTTCCAGCAAGGCCTCGTCCAGTCGGCCATGCCGGAAAGTACGACCACTATCCAGCGCTGTCACCGCGACCTGGGCGGGGCTGAACAGCATCGGGTCGACCTGGAAGAAATCGAACTGGTAGTCCTCGAATACCTTGGCAAAGGGCTTGCCATAGTCTCTGGATGTGCTGCTGGGCAGTTCCCGCGCCAGTTGTTCGGCGCTCGAATCCGGGCCGGTCACGAACAGATGAACCTGGCCACCGAACAGGATCGTGTCATTGGTGCGGCCCATGGCTTCGAGCGCATCAGCGGTCGGGGGCGGCAACGGCGTGCATCCCGCGGCATCGACGATGTCGTGCAGCGGGAACTCGAGCACATGAGCCTTGTGCAGCGCCACTTCGACCACCCGTGCCGCGATCTGCACCACACCTGCCAGAGCGCCAGTCGGGGTCAGTATCATGGTCAACCCGGACCGGTCGATCCCGCAGTCACGGCTCACTTTCTCCGCCACGGATGGGGGTGGTCGTTGGTCAGTCTCCAGTACCAGACAGGTCCTTTGTGCCTGATCGCGATATCCCAGTTCCTGGAACAGCGGCTCCTTGACCGCCAGGGCTCGCGCAGGTCCCGACCCCAGCGCCCGGAAAGAGCGGGTTCCAGTGGCCTCGTCACCTTTGACACTCAGACTCCAGCCAGCGTACTGACTGCCCAGGCAGGCCAGCACTGGCTGGCTGGTGCGCACCTCGACCTGCCAGGGCCAGCCACTGAACCAGCTCGCCGGGCCGATCTCCACCTGTCCCAGACCCGCCATGCAGATGCGTGCGATCCGCAGACCCGCCTCGATACCGCCGCGGCTGTCCACACCGGCATCGACCAGCATGCTGCCATCCTCGCCGACGCTGGTTGTGAGGCGCAGGATCGCGGCATCTTCCAACAAGCTGTCGACCAGCGGGTTGGTCAACGCGTTGAGACTGATCGCGGATTCGCGTGTGTCGGTTGCCATGATCGTACGGTTTTCTCCAGGCTGGAAACTCGAAGCTGCAAGCAGTGTGCGGCACGCATGCTGTCACCGCCCTCGGCGTGCACGCTGCAGACCGGCCAACCGGCCGCGATCCTGCTACCCGGCGACGGCCGATCCGTCACCCAACCAGGCCACCGGTATGCAGGCGGTACCCACAGGGTACGGCGAGCATAGACGATGCGAACGGCCCTCTGCAGCAAATCGACGCGCTCCGCCGGCACACCACTGAAATGACCGGCAACGGCGTCCAGATGCCAACGCAGCGGCGCTCCGGGGCCGCAATAGAGTTCGGCATTGGCACCCGGACGTGGATTGATGTCGATCAGCCACCATCGATCACCGTCGACCACGATATCGACACTGCACAGCCCCAACAGCCCGGTGGCACTGACCAGGGCATTCAGTGCTTCGCCGATCCGGCTGCGCACCCGCCCCGGCAACCGTGCCGCGGGCAACGACACCGCGCCACGATAGCCAAATCCACCGTCATGGGCCTGGCCCCCTTTCCATTGTCGCGCATAGCCCACCACCCAGGCCCTGGAGCCATCAGCAACCAGGGTGATGCCAAGCGTGCGACCGGGAACCCGGCGCTGGGCATACCAGCCCGCATCGACCCGGCTGCCTTCCACGCAATTACGCACATGGCTGCCGCCGCTACCACCGCGGCGTTTCAGCAGCCACCCATCTGCTCGACAGGGCACTGCGAGTGCCGTCTCGGGAGTGGGTATACGCAATCGTGTCAGCAGCGTGCACAGCCGGATCGGGTCTTTGACCTTGCGGACCACTGCCGGAATGTTGCCGAGCAACGGGCGCTTGCCGCAGACGCGGGTGAGATGCTCGGGCACGGCCTCGAAACCACTGCCGTACACCACGCCCAATTGCTGTCGGGGGTCGAGCTCCGCAACAGCGCGAGCGAGCGAATCGGGCTGAAAACCGCTGTCGTTGCCGGCCGCGGTCCGAAAGCGCCAGCCACGTTCGCGCAGATCCTGGTCGCCAAACAGATCCACTACCAGCGGCCGCAGGCCAGCATCCGCGGCCAGCCCGGCCAGGGCGCGTGCCGACAACGACACTATGAGTATGGATGCGCCCGGCTCAGGGCTCGCACGGCAATGGTTTCCCATCTCGGAACGCCGGTCCAACTCCCGGGTCCTATTCGTCGCGCGAACCCCTAAACCAGTTTCGCGGCCAGCCTGTAGGCATCCGGAAAATCCAGACACAATGGCTGGTCGGTATCCAGCATGCGCACGAACAAACCCTGCTGAGTGTCGTATTTGACCCGACCGATCGCCAGCGCCCCGACACCCAGTGCGCCGCGATCCCCCGTGGTCTGCAGTGCGACGCCATCGTGGTTCGGCTCAATGCCCTCGATGCCGGCCGGTGGTACCGCATTGACATCGGCGGCGACCAGCAGTTTGGGTATCTCGCGCAACAATTCACTCGACAGAATCTGGATGCCGGCCTTGGCGGCACAAAGCACTACTTCCATGTCACCGAGCACGTCAGCTTTGAGCTCATCGGTCTGGCCGTCCACTTTGGGAATAGCGACCGAGTAGCGTTCCCGCAGCTTGCCGACCACCGCGCCACGCGGCGAGTTGGTCAAATGCACCAGACAGACGTCGCCACCGAGCTGCTCGGCAAGCACCGCCGCGCAAAGACCCACCGGACCACAACCCAATACCGCCACCTTGCGGCCCTGGAATCCCGCGCCGGTACTGGTTTTGAGGTGCTTTTCGGCCAGCGCAACCATGGCCCCCGAGGTGGTGTAGGCCCCATTGGGGTCCGCAAACAAAGAGATCTCGAAGGGTGGCACCTGGGCATCACGGGCCCTGGCCAGCATCTCCGCAGCCAAATCCACATCATAGCCGCCGATGAACGCACCGGTTCGGTTAAAGCGGCCCGGTGGCCGGGAGAATATGGCGTCTTGCACCAGCCCGCCCACCGCGTCGGCATCGACGCCCGTATAGGGAACGATGATCTCATAGCCCGCATCCGCGGCCATGTTGACGTCAAACGGGCTGACATTATCCAAAGGGGAAAACATGTGAAGGATCTTGGCCTTGGGCATGATTGACTACTCTGCGGTTGA
>CBDVAK010000174.1:0-7264 GCA_965371945.1 uncultured Candidatus Competibacteraceae bacterium | reverse complement strand
ATTGCCGTGTACTGGCAATCGGGGATGCCATGGCCACTGATATCACAGGGGCGGTCGAGGCCGGGTTTCATACCTTGCTGATCGGCGCCGGCATCCATCGCCGGCAACTGGGCGCCGGGTTACCCGAGGCGGCGCTGCAATCCCTATTTAACGCCCACGGTTGCCAGCCGGGTGCAGTGATGTGGGAACTGACCTGGTAGCCTCTTGCGGCTGCACCAACGATCAGCCCGGGCGGGTATAATATCTGGGCTGCCGGGTCGCGGGACCGGCCGGCAATGCCAACGGAGTCGTGCCATGGGTTATGTCATTGCGCCAGCAGAGACACCGGTATTGCCGGTGCGTGGATCAGCGGATGATTTTCCGGTTCACCGCATCTATTGCGTAGGGCGCAACTATGCCGCGCACGCCGTGGAGATGGGTCACGATCCCGATCGCGAACCGCCTTTCTTCTTCCAGAAGAATCCGGACAATCTGGTACCGGGCGGTGGCGCATTTCCCTATCCGCCCGCCAGCACCGACGTCCATCACGAACTGGAACTGGTGGTGGCTCTGGGACGCGGTGGCAGCGATATTCCGGTGGCGTCCGCACTCGAGCATGTATACGGCTATGCGGTGGGATTGGACATGACCCGTCGCGATCTGCAGGGGGAGATGAAGAAAATGGGACGTCCCTGGGAGATCGGCAAGGCCTTCGAACATTCCGCACCCTGCAGCGAGATCGTACCGACCGCTGAAATCGGTCATCCGGAGCACGGTGCGCTGTGGTTGAAAGTCAATGGCGAACTGCGCCAGCAGGGCGATCTCGACCAGCTGATCTGGAAAGTGCCTGAGATGATTGCCTGTCTGTCAGCCCTGTTTACGCTGGCGCCCGGGGATCTGATCTTTTCCGGAACCCCTTCCGGTGTCGGTGCGGTCCAGCGTGGTGACCGCTTGCATGGCCATATCGACGGAGTCGGCGATCTCGAAGTCACCGTGGTCTGATCGAATCGTAGCTGGTCTGTGTGCACGCGCCTTGCTGGCGTCGCTGCTGGCTGCCGTATACACAGGTGCTTCGGCGCAGGTGACGCACGATGCCGAAGTCGTGCTGCAGCCGGATGGCGGGCGAATCGAGGTGACCGACCGGGTTCGCCTTGATGGCCGGGGGCCGTATCGTTTTCGTCTTGCCGAAGGGTTGCGCGTGCAGCAGGCATTGATCGATGGGGTCCCGGTGACGTTGCGCCGCGTGGCGGGCGCCTGGCAGTTGCCGCAAGTATCGGCAGGCGAGATCGAGCTGCACTACGCGGGCGCGCTGTCATCCGCCCGGGATACCGACGAGCCGCTGGGCCCGTCAGGAGCCGTGCTCGGACCCGAAGGCGGTTTCCTGCCTGCCGGCAGCGGTTGGTTGCCTGAGTTCCAGGCCGGGCCGGTCAGCTATCGGCTGCAGGTATCGATAGCGAGCCCCTGGCGAGTGGTCGCCACCGGCACTCTCAGCGACAGTGCGCTTGATGCGGATGTCTATCAGGCCGTGTTCGAGGCCAGCGATACACCGCGTGGTCCGTCATTGTTCGCCGGCCACTGGCAATCACGACAACTGAGCCACAGCGGTGTGCGCCTGTGGACCTGGTTCGATCCTGAGGATCAGGCGCTGGCGGACCGCTACCTGCAGGCTGCCGCGGCGTATATCGACCGCTACAGTGCGCTGATCGGGCCCTATCCCTATCGTGACTTCCACATGGTCTCGGCGCCGTTTCCGGTTGGTCTCGGTTTCCCCGGGCTGGCCTATATCAGTCGCCGTATCCTGTCCTATCCCTACATGAGTGGACGGTCGCTGGCCCATGAGGTGTTGCACAACTGGTGGGGCAATGGCGTCTACGTCGACTATCGCCATGGCAACTGGTCGGAAGGCCTCACCACCTATCTGGCCGATCACGCGCTGGCCGAGCAGCAGGGTCCCGAGGTGGCCCGGCAGATGCGGCTGGCCTGGCTGCGCGACTATGCGGCCCTGCCGGTAGCCCGGGAACAGCCGCTGACGGCATTCACCGCCCGCTTTCACGATGCCCAGCAGGTCATCGGCTACGGCAAATCGGCCTTTGTGTTTCATATGTTGCGCCAGTGGCTGGGGGAGCGTGACTTTCGCGAGGGTTTGCGCCAACTGTGGCAGTCGAAACGCTTCCAGACGGCGGCCTGGAGTGATCTGCAACAGGCATTTGAAACCGCCTCGGGGCGGGATCTTCAAGAGTTCTTCGAACAATGGCTGCAGCGTCCGGGAGCACCGCGGTTGCGGATTCTGGCTGCAGACCCGGCCCCGGGTGGAGTGCGCTTGGTTCTGGCACAATTGAAGCCGGCCTACGCGCTGCAGGTGCCAGTGTTGTTGCAAACCGGGAACGGTGAGCTCCGCCTGCGGCAACCGCTTGCGGAGCTTTACTCCGAGGCGACATTGTCGGCGGACAGCGAGGTGTTGTCGGTACGGGTCGACCCCGACTACGACCTGTTCAGACGCTTGTCGCCGGGTGAGGTGCCTGCGGTGTTACGGGATCTGACCCTGCGCGCGGATGCTCGCTGCGTGTTGGCTTTGGACGGCCCGGAAGCCGGGATCAGGGCGCAAGCGCTGGCCGACCGGCTGATGGATACCCCGGTATCCTGTGAAGACATCGGGGTTACCGATGCCGATGGACGACCCCTGCTGCTGGTGGCATCGGATACGCGCTTGTGGGAAGCGCTGCGGCAGTTGTCCCTGGGTGCGGAACCGGCGCTGCCGGGCACTGGCGGAACGGCCCGGGTCTGGGCCGGGCGTACCGAGGCTCAGCAGCGCTTCGTGGTGATCAGCGTAGCCGACTTGGAGGCACTCGATGCCTTGCTGCGGCCCCTGCCGCACTACGCTCGCCAGAGTTATCTGCGTTTCTCCGGGACCCGCGTCACCGAGCGCGGTGTGTGGCCGGTGAACGACCAGGGGCTGTATCGCTGTGTTGACGCCGCCTACAGCGAACCGTCCGGATCTTGTCGGTGCCCGCCAATGCCTGTCCATCCAGGGTGTTCGCAGTGAGGTCAACCGTCTCATCACCGCATTCGATTCCGGCTCTCCGGACCTTAAACCACCCCAGCAAATCGGCGTAACCGTTGCGGTCCGTGTCCCAATACCAGAACCAGAGGGGACGGGCTTCCTCCGGTCCGAGACGCATTGACCTTGGATCGACCAGTGTCACATCAAACTCCGCGTCGCCTAGAATTGCTACCCAAGTTCTGCCCCTGCGGCGGGGATTGATTGTGTTGCGTTTCGTCCAGGGTCTGAAGTCAATGTCGATTTCAATCTCATCGGTGCCGGTGATCTCGGTGAGCACGAGGTCCGCAAAGGCAATCGCAGGAGAGTGTCTTCCCGAAATCACATCGTAATCGTTCCAAGACCATTCAAGGCTGTCAAAATCCGTGAAGACGGCGTTGTATCCCGCGCGATAGCCTGTGTTCGGCGTGAGCCCAATCGCGGGAATCGCCGGGATAGCGAGTTCCAGCTCGTACCCGGTCGGCGTGATGCGAGTGCTGTAGATCAGATCGGATTCCACGATCGTTGTCGTATCGATCGTACCGTCCGCGTGCAGAATCCTAGGATAGGCGTATGGCTGACCCCCCACGCCCTTCGGACCGATGAACACCTCAAGGTTGTCGTCACCGTGCCACTGGAACCCGTCGTTGCTCGCATCGATACGAACGACCAGATGATCGTTCCACCAAGGTTCGGAGAAGAATCCATCCACGTAATCGTCCACGACGCGGGCTGACACGTAGAGATAATTGTTGTCCCACTCGAAATAAACTTCGCCGTCCAGGTCGGTTCCTGTGGCATCGCGGACGGTCCCAAGCGGATGATGTTCGTTGTTGCCGAGAATCCCATCTATGGTGGGCGTTCCTCGGATCCGGTCGGTTTTCACCGGGAACAAAGGATAGGCATCCTCGCCGTCAGGCAGTCCATCGCCGTCCGTGTCCGCAATCACTGGGTTTGAACTGTCGAATACCTCAGCGACCATTTCGAGCATATCGCTGAGGCCGTCGCCATCGGTGTCGGTATCGCCGGGCGAGCTGCCAAATGATACTTCCGTGACGCTTAGCGGGATACCGGCGCCGTCATGACCCTGATCGGGGAGCCCGTCCTCGTCGGCGTCTCTGGCAGTGGCAATCGTGGCGTACACGCCGGTATTCAGCCACTTGTCGAGCGGCCAGGTTTGGAGCATCCAGGCGTTGAATTCCCAACCGAAGTTGTAGTCACCGCTGTAGTCGCGGGGTCGATCGGCATGCGGGAAATCCGGCTCTCCGCTCGCGGCGAACAGGGAGTCGAGCACGTGCAGATATTCGTGGACAATGACCCCGTGTTTGCCCTCGATCCCCCACTCAAGAGGAATGGCCACGTACGCCGCACCGTTTAGTGCCGGAATGCCCACACCGTAGGCGGCTCCACCGTAGGCGGCAACAGCACCGGCGGTGTTTCTCCACGCATACAACACAATCACCGCGTCGTAGCCGACGTCGATCAACCCGAGGTTTGTCATGTCTTGTGTGACCGAGTGCTGCCCATCCACTGACCAGTATGGGAGCCAATAGGACTCCGCACTCAAAGCCCAGAATTGATCCAGTGTCAGCTCTCTGTCAATCACCACGAAATCCGTGACTTGTAAGTTGAACTTGGCGTGGCTGTGCCGCCAGACAAAGGTTCGGGACAGATCAACTTCGTGGCGCAAGATCTCGACCTCTCCCGGCGTGACGAAATCGGTCGGAGTCGGATCCGCCGGGTTCTTGCGATAAATGCTGTATATGAGGACTAAAGTCTTCGAGTCCGCGAACCGGTGGATGCCGGGTACGGCTGCGGGAGCAAGAGCCCGTGCTGGTCGCGACGTATAGAGCCTCTTTGGGACTCGCTCCAAGACATCCTTCGGGGGCGGAGGCGGTGGTGGATCAGACGAAATGCCTAGCTGTTGCGTCGGGCGGTGGTTTTTGTGGATGGTTTCCGGATCACCGTCTTGGAACTCGGCGTCGATCAAAGCGGAGGGCGGTTCTTTTTCCGCATCGTAGGCGAGGGGGGTGTTGGCGCCAGGCGAGTGGATGAAATGCCCACGGTTCGCATCCGAAACTATGGCGGCATGTGAACGTAACGCCTGTGTATCGGGGCCGGTTTCGACATGTTCGCTACCCCAGGCAGGCGTACTGCAACCCGCTATGGCTAGTGTCCATATGAACAATGTCAGGATGCGAAACGCCGGCAGGCGAAGAATTCGGTCAGCCGGATCTTTGCCTTGATTCGAGAGAAGAACAGCACGCATGGCTTTCTCCTTTCACAGCATCGAGCTTCCCGGCTCGATGATCGACCCCCTCTGCAATTGTAAGACTAGCTTATCCAGCGGGACCTGCCATGATCTGGGTCAAAGATCCATTGTCTTGGGGTGCATCGGAGATGAACCCCACGCCCAGGCGCAATGATCGCAAGCCGGCCCGACTTTTGGGCTAGTTCCCGGCCTCAGGCCGACGACGACCCTGCCGCCCCTGTCTAGGTCGCAGCCGATGGTGTAGGCCGGGTGAATGGCCTCTGGTTCCGCCGAACTACCCCACCCACTGCGGCGCTCGGCAGGGCGGGAATCGGAGACCTTGTGCGGAGGTGACCTTCTTGTCGAGGTGAGTGAGAATCTTCTCAATCACCTTTGGATCTTCGATGCAGGCAACAATCCTGACGGCTCCGCCGCAGGCCCGACAGGTGTCGATGTCAATGCCAAAAACGCGCTTGAGGCGCTGTACCGTAACCCCGTGATCGTCGCGTTGTTGAGCGGTGTGTCGGTAAACCTGCTGGGGGTCACACTGCCGAAAGCGGTGAATTCCATCGCCGCGCTGCCGAGCGGCGTCATCATGTACGTGTTCGCCCAGCGTTACCAGGTGGCGATTGCCACCGCCACCACCATCGTGCTGGTGTACACGGTGCTGTCCACGATCACCCTGTCCGGGTTGTTGCTGATCCTCGCCTCACCCTGAGCCCGGCCGCGGGGTGCAACAGGTACCCGCTCGGTGTGTGTATACACATCGCCTCCCGTCGCGCCTCCACATCTTTCGTGCTTTGCGCCTCAGAGAACCCGCGGCAGGTTACAAGCGGTATTCTACGAGCAATTCGTGCGGTACCCTTTTTCCGAATCAATGTATCACGTGGGTGTGGTCCTGGTATTCACCGGAACAGCGACCGCCATGCATGCACCGGAATCATGCTAATATTTCCCATCCCCGGGCGCGTGATACCGGGCGGCGGCTTCCGGGGAACGCATCAAGATATGCGCCTGACAGCAGAGCAGATCGAGGCGATCAAGAACCTGGCGAAGGAATGTTTTGGTGACGATGCGATCGTGTACCTGTTCGGGTCGAGAGCCGACGAAAGCAGGCGGGGAGGGGACATCGATCTGTCCATCGAGACAAAACTGCGTGATCTCAGTAGTGCCCTCGAAGCCCGGTCACACTTCCTCGCCAAGCTCAAGTTACGGATCGGTGATCAGCGCATCGACGTCGTAGTCGACTATCCCGATCGCCATTCGCACCCTGCTATCATCGATATCGCCAGACAGACGGGCGTTCGGTTATGAACCCGGATGCGGTTGTTGAGCTTCATCTCAAACCGGCATTCCGCGAATGTGAGCAGCACCTGAAACGATTGCGCTATGCGGCCGGGAACGGGGCGCGCCTGTTCCCGATGACGGCCGAGAAATATAACCGGCTTGCCGACACGGACGTCGCGACTCTGGACCAGATGCTGTTCCGTTTTGGCAAGCTCCAGGACGCGATCTCCCAGCGTGTTCTGCCGGCGATATTGAAAGCGGGGCAGGACTGGATGGAATCGGAAACCTTTCTCGACAAGCTGAATCGATTGGAGAAACTCGGCGTCATTTCATCGACGGAAGAGTGGATCCGGCTGCGTGATCTGCGAAACAACGCCACGCACGAGTATCTGGATCAGCCGGAAGTCAACGCCGAGAACCTGAACAAACTGTATGCCAGCATACAGGCATTGCAGCGCAATCTTGCCAAGGCTAGAAAATACGCCGTCGAGCATTTCGCGTTATCCTGACGCGATTGGACCCTTAGGTGATTTCTGTCAAATGACATACCAGCCTGCTTGTCTTCTGGTCCGTCTTCGGCGTTGCGTCAGCAGTTAAATAGCCGCTCTATGCGCCTGCTGGCGGATCTGGAGCGCTCCATGGGCACCGGGCTTGCGGACAAGTGCCCACGGGACCGCCGCGCGCTTGGTGCCGTCGTCGGCGCCGATGGC
>CBDVAK010000173.1:0-7304 GCA_965371945.1 uncultured Candidatus Competibacteraceae bacterium | reverse complement strand
CAGCTGTCTTCGGCGCGCGCATGCACGGGCCTTTGTTGACGCGTGCGCCAGCGCGATCTGCGGGCATCGATGGCATTCTTCAGCGCGATCAGCAATCCCAGTCCGATAAATGCTCCGGGGGGCAATACCGCCAACAGAAAGCCGCGGTAGTCTTCGAATACGACGACCGTGAGCCAGCGCTGCGAATCACCGAACATCAGTTCAGCCTGGGCCAGCAGGGTTCCCTGGCCGATCAGTTCGCGCATCGCACCCAGCATGGTCAATACCAGGGCGAAACCCAACCCCATCGCCAGTGCATCGACCAGCGAACGCAGCACGCTGTTTCTGGACGCAAACGACTCTGCCCGGCCAATGATTACGCAATTGGTGACGATCAAGGGAATAAAGATACCGAGGATCCCGTAAAGCTCGTGGAACCACGCATTCATCGCCAACTCGATCGAGGTAACGAATGAAGCGATGATCAGCACGAACACCGGAATCCGTATTTCCGGCCGCAGCAGCTTGCGGATCGTCGATACGGTCACGTTCGACAGCACCAGCACCGCCAGGGTCGCCAATCCCAGGCCCATGGCGTTGACGGTTGTTGTCGAAACGGCCAGCAACGGGCATAGCCCCAGCAACTGCACCAGCGCCGGATTGTTGTGCCACAGGCCGTCGCCAACGATGTTTGTATAGCGGGCTTGGTTCATTGCGCCGTGGTTGCCGGTTGCTCGAAAATGCGTTGTCTGTGGTTCCCGAAATAGCGCAGGAAATTGTACACCGCGGATACTACTGCGCGAGGGGTGACCGTGGCGCCGCTAAACTGATCGAACTGCCCGCCGTCGGCGCGGACCGCCCAGCCCGCGGCCGGGGGGTCGCCGATGGCGCGTCCTTCGAAACCGTCGATCCAGTTCGAGCGCCGGCGCTCGATGCGGTCGCCAAGGCCGGGGGTTTCACGATGACTCAGCACGCTCACCCCGGCCAGGGTGCCGTCGTAGTAGACGGCCACCAGCAGGTTGATCGCGCCGCTGTAACCGTCCGCGGCGGTGATGGTTGCGAAAACCGCTACCGGTTCGGCTCCCCGGCGGGCACGGTATACGGGCGTCAGTGTGCTGCCGCCCGCGCTCGCCAGCCGCAACTCGACGGAATCCACCAGCGGGTCGTTGTCGTAGCGATCCGGCGGAATCAGCAAAGCCAGGTCCCTGATCAGCGCTGCGTGCTCATTGTCGGCGATTCGTGCCCGGGTCGCCTGCCAGGTGAAAACCACCAGCGAAGACCCCACGATGGCGAACACCGCCAGGGTGCCGGCGGCCAACAGCATGTTCGCAAAGGGGGCTCGCATCAGCGTTCGCTGTGCCCGTACGCCCGCGGCACGGTGTAGTGGTCGATGGTGGGGGCAACCATGTTCATCAGCAACACCGCGAACGCCACGCCATCCGGGTAGCCACCCCAGGTGCGGATAACCCAGACCAGAGCTCCGATCCCCGCGCCGTACAGCAATCTTCCCCTGCGGGTGCTACTGGCCGACACCGGGTCCGATGCGACAAAGAATGCTCCCAGCAGGGTGGCTCCTCCGAACCAGTGAAACAGCGGCGATGCGAAACGCTGCGAGTCCACCAACCAGAATGTCGCGGACATGAAAAAGATCGCAGCCAGCATGGCCACTGGAATGCGCCAGTCCACCACCTTTTTCCAGATCAGCCACAGACCGCCGCACAACCAGGCCACCGCGGCCCATTCCCAGCCTCTGCCGCCGAACGCTCCGAACGCAGGCGCGGTGGTTGCTTCCACTATCATCCTGCCGCGACCGAGTTCGGTTTTCATCAGGTCCAGAGCAGTGGCCCCGGTATAGCCGTCCAGCTCGCCGGCGCCGCTGCCGGACAGCGCAGCGATGCTGGCAGCAAGATCGGGTGTTCCAGGCCCGCTGCCCGCTGGTAGCAGCCAGCTTGTCAGTTCCGCCGGGAAAGCGATCAGGACTGCAGCATAGCCCACCATCGCGGGGTTGAAAGGGTTGTACCCCAGACCGCCGTAGAGATGCTTGGCCCCCACGATAGCGACGCCGGTGGCGATCGCGATCAGCCACCAGGGGCTGAGCGGCGGCAACGAGACCGCCAGTAACCAGGCAGTCACCAGTGCGCTGCAATCGGTCAGGAAGGGGGCCGGGGCGACACCGCGCAACCGCAGCGAGAGCGCCTCGTACAACAGCGCCAGGATACTGGCCAGTATCAGGTTGGTGAGGACTCCGATACCGAACCAGGCATACAGCACTGCGATACCGGGACACATTGCCAGCAATACCCGCCGCATGATCAACGAGACGCTGCTGCCGGTGGTCAGATAAGGCGCTGGAGCGATCGCGAACTTCAAGGCTCCTCAGCCTGTTCGGCCGGGGGGCGGCTGCCGGTGCCGCGCTGCCGGCGTTGCCGGGCGCGGGCCAGGGCGGACTCGATCACCGCGCGCTTGTGTTCTTCGCCTCCTCCGTGTTGCAGTGCTTGCCGTCTGCGCCGTGCACGGTCCTCGCTTGCAAGCGTGTCGCGTTGCAGCCGGTGTTGCCGGGACTGGTATCGTTGGCGGGCCATCTCAGCTTTATCGAGATCACGTTCTCTGGCCCGGATGGCGGTCTTGGCGAAGCGATAATACTGCACCAGCGGTATCCGGCTGGGGCACACGGCGGCACAACAGCCGCACTCGATGCAATCGAACAAGTGGTAGTCCCGGGCGGCATCGAGGTCCTTGGCACGGGAATGCCAGTAGAGCTGTTGTGGCAACAAGCCGGCCGGGCAGGCTTCGATACAATCACCACAGCGGATGCAGGGCATGGCCGGCGCAACGGGGGCCAGTTCGGCGATGCTGGCGATCAGGACGCAATTGCTGGCCTTGGTCACGGGAATATCGTCATCGGCGACCGCGAAGCCCATCATCGCGCCGCCCATGATCAGTCTGTCCGCATGGCTGGTGTAACCGCCACAGGTTTGCACCAGGTGCGGTATCGGCGTGCCGATCAGCGCGTCGAGGTTGGCGGGTTCCGCGACTCCCTGGCCGGTGACGGTGACATAGCGGGAAATCAGCGGCTGTCCGCCACTGACCGCTTGTGCGGCCGCGGCCGCGGTGGCCACATTCTGGCAGATGATGCCGATCTGCGCCGGGATGCAGTGGTCAGGCACTTCCTGTCCGGTAAGCACCTGAATAAGCTGTTTTTCACCGCCGATCGGATAGTGTGTCGGCAATACGCGGATTTCCATGTCCTGGCCTGGAGCATCCTGTAGCGCCTTGTTCATGGCGGCCAGGGCGAGCGCATTGCGTTCCTCTATGGCAATGATGCAGCGGCCGGCGGACACGATCCGGCGCATGATGCCGGCACCCTCAATGACTTGAGCGGGAAGCTCGCGCATCAGCATTTCGTCACAACTGATATAGGGCTCGCACTCCGCACCATTGATGATCAGCAGATCGATGTTCTGGCCGGTGCCCGCATCGAGTTTGACGGCAGCGGGAAATGCGGCGCCTCCAAGCCCTACCAGACCGGCGTTGCGCAGCCGCTGGCGCAACAGCATGGGTTCGGTGTCCACATCTGTCAGCGCGGGCATTGGGTCGATAGAGCGGTCGTCACCGTCGACGTCGATGACAATGCTGGTTGCAGCCAGCCCGGACGGGTGCGGTACGGGGCGCGACTCGATGGCGCGCACAACACCGGAAGTGGGTGCGTGCAAGGGTACGCTGGAGTAGTCCGGGGGGGTGGCGAGCAGCTGCCATTTCAGAACCCGCTGACCGCGCTTGATCACGGCGGTCGCGGGGCTGCCGATATGCTGTCGCAGCGGCAGAATCAATTGCTCCGGGAGCGCTGGACGGCGACTCGGCTGCCGCGTCGATTGCTCCTTGCAGGGAGACAGGGCGAGGCCACCGCGGATCGGGCCGTGGTGTGTGGAGGCGGATTCACCGGCCGGCATCTTCGCAGCAGCGCTCATGCGGCGCGACGGTCCGTGCCCGGTTGCGGGCATATCCAGTGATCGATGTGCCGGGGGCGGTCGACCATTTGAATGCAATCCACCGGGCAGGGTTCGACGCATAGCTCGCATCCCGTACATTCTGTCTCGATCACCGTGTGCATGAACTTGGCCGCGCCGAGGATGGCGTCTACCGGACAGGCCTGGATGCACAAGGCGCAGCCGATACACGCTGGTTCGTCGATGACAGCGGTTGCCACCGGTTTCTGCACACCGTACTCGGGGTTCAGGGACAAGGAGTCCCGTCCCAGCAGCTCCGCCAATGCCAGGATCGTCAATTCCCCTCCCGGAGGGCACTGGTTGATTTGTGCGTCACCGCCCGCGATGGCCTGGGCATAGGGCCGACAGCCAGGGTATCCGCATTGTCCGCACTGCGTTTGTGGCAGCAGGGCATCGATCTGGTCGGCGACGGGGTCGCCGCGGACCTTGAAGCGAATCGCCGCATAGCCGAGCAGCAAGCCGAACAATGCGGACAAAACTGACAGTATCAATATGGGGGTCATCAGGATCGCCGGGTCCGTGGGTCAATGCACCGGTGCATTCATCCGCGCACCAGGCCGGCAAATCCCATAAACCCCAGGGACATGATCCCGGCGGTCACCATGGCGATTGCGGCCCCCCTGAACGGCACCGGTACGTCCGCGGCGGCGATGCGCTCACGCATTGCCGAGAACAGGACGAGTACCAGTGTGAAACCGGCTGCGGCACCAAACCCGAACATCGCGGACTCGAGAAAGCCGTGATCTTGCTGAGTGTTGAGCAATGCCACCCCCAGGACCGCACAATTTGTAGTGATCAGGGGCAGGAAGATCCCCAGCACGTTGTACAACAGTGGACTGGTCTTGCGGACTACCATTTCCGTGAACTGTACGACCACCGCAATCACCAATATGAAAGTGATGGTACGCAGGTATTCGAGCCCGAGAGGTTCCAGCAGGAACGTATTGGCCAGATAGCTGCATATGGACGCCAGGGTCAGTACGAAGGTGGTGGCCAGACCCATCCCCATGGCGGTCTCCGGCTTTCGCGACACCCCCATGAACGGGCAAAGGCCAAGATACTTCACCAGTACGAAGTTGTTGACCAGGATGGTGCTGACCAGGATCAAAGCGTACTCGGTCATGAGGGAATAACCGCTGGACGGGTACCGCGATAGCTGCATCTTAGGCGATCGGCGGAAAATAGCATACCCGAGGGGCCGGCATCTTGTTCGTGTTCAAGACGCGCCAGCCAGTATGTTCTTTAGAAGGGGGTTACCTGAGCACCGGGCGCAGCGGCTTTTCGTGGCTGTGACGGAGATCGTGGAAACGGCATAATTCGCATCTTGCCGCGGCTTTGGGTTCGCGGCGATTGGTAGGGTTGAGGAATCATCATGTGTGGAATCGTTGGCGCCATCGCCGAACGGAACGTGTTGCCCATTTTCCTGGAAGGGCTGAGGCGGTTGGAATATCGTGGCTACGACTCGGCCGGTGTTGCCCTGGTCGATGATCACGGCGAACTCCACAGGGCCCGTGTGCTGGGCAAAGTGCAGGTGCTGATGCAGCGTCTGCAGGACACGCCGCTGCAAGGAAACTTGGGTATCGCGCATACACGCTGGGCAACTCATGGTGAACCCAGCGAAAGCAATGCGCACCCGCACCTCAGTGGCAGCGTCGCGGTAGTGCACAACGGTATCATCGAAAACCATGCGGAACTGCGTGCCCGGCTGCAGTCCCAGGGCTACGAGTTTGAATCCGCCACCGACTCCGAAGTGGCGGCACACCTGATCCACGCCCATCTGCTAGCCACCGGCAACCTGTTGAATGCGGTACAACAAGCGTCCGCCGAGCTCAAAGGCGCTTTTGCCCTGGCGGTGATCAGCGCCGAGTCACCTGACACACTGGTGGTGGCAAGACAGGGGAGCCCGCTGGTGGTTGGCATTGGTCTGGGCGAGAATTTCGTGGCTTCCGATGTGTACGCGCTGTTACCGGTCACCCAGCAGTTCATCTACCTGCAGGAAGGGGACGTGGCCGAAGTGACCCGGGTCGGGGTGACGATCTACGACCGTGGCGGGGATCGGGTGGAGCGACCGCAGGTGCGTTCCGAGCAGGGTACCGGCAGCGCCGACAAGGGTCAGTACCGGCACTTCATGCTCAAGGAGATTTTTGAACAGCCGGACGCCGTGGCGCAAACGCTGGAGGGCCGGGTGATCGATGGGCGGGTTGCCGAGAACGCGTTTGGACCCGCGGCGGCGGATCTATTTTCGAGAGTCCGCGGAGTTCATATCATCGCATGTGGCACCAGCGCCCATGCGGGCCTGGTGGCGCGCTATTGGATGGAGGACCTCGGCGTGCCGTGCAGTGTCGAGCTTGCCAGCGAATATCGCTACCGGAATGTGGTGGTGCCCGAGGGGACCTTGTTTGTCAGTGTCTCGCAGTCGGGGGAGACCGCCGACACCCTTGCCGCTCTTCGCAAGGCGATCGAAGACGACCGCTATGTGTCCACCCTGGCAATCTGTAACGTGGCGGAAAGTTCTCTGGTCCGGGAGTCGGATCTGACCCTGCTGACACGCGCGGGTATAGAAATCGGGGTCGCATCGACCAAGGCGTTCACCACCCAACTGGTCGCCCTGCGGCTGCTGACCCTGGTGCTGGGACGTCACTTCGGCCTGGCGAGCGATCAGGAGGCGCGGATGGTATCGGCACTCGAGCATCTGCCCGGAAAACTTGCCGAGGCGCTACAGCTGGACGCCGAGGTCGAACGGGTGGCACAACATTTTGCGGAGAAGCATCATGCGCTATTTCTGGGCCGTGGTCAGGAGTATCCGGTGGCCATGGAAGGGGCGCTGAAGCTCAAGGAGATATCATACATCCATGCCGAGGCCTATGCTGCCGGTGAACTCAAACATGGGCCTCTGGCACTGGTAGACGCCGACATGCCCGTGGTTTGCGTATTGCCCAACAACGCGATTCTGGACAAGGTGCTGTCCAACCTCGAGGAAGTCCGGGCCCGGGGAGGTGAACTCTTTTTGTTTGCTGACCAGGGCACCGATCCGAAGTTCGGTCATGGTGCTTTCGTGTTGCAGGTACCGGTCGCGGATGACTCGGTCGCTCCTTTCATTTATACAGTGCCGCTGCAACTGCTGGCCTACCATGTGGCGGTGCTCAAGGGTACGGACGTCGATCAACCGCGCAACCTGGCGAAGTCGGTGACGGTCGAATAGGCGGTACACTGTCCCGGGTGCAGGTGCTTGATAAGCTGGGGCAGTGCGGGTGTGGGTGCCACCTTCCGGGACACGCTGTGAATACATCCCTGTAAGCTCGACAGCGGCGTCCCTGC
>CBDVAK010000172.1:0-7304 GCA_965371945.1 uncultured Candidatus Competibacteraceae bacterium | reverse complement strand
CTGCAGGCGGGCTACGTGGTCCGCAGCCAGCTCGAAATCACCACCCCGGCACCCGCCCATGACTGAGACCGCGAACTTGCAGGTGGTAATACTGGCTGCCGGTCAAGGCAAGCGGATGGCTTCCCGGCTTCCCAAGGTGTTGCACACCCTGGCGGGCAGGCCGATGCTCGCTCACGTGGTCGAGGTTGCCTCCGAGCTTTGTCCCGAACGCACCCTGGTTGTCCACGGTCACGGTGGCGAGCAGGTTCGCAAGGCGTGTTCCGAACTGGATGTGCAGTGGGTCGCCCAGCAGCAACAGCTTGGTACCGGCCACGCCGTGTCCCAGGCCCTGCCCTATTGCGGTACCGATTCGGTGGTGTTGGTTCTGTATGGCGACGTCCCCCTGATCAGGGCGGAGACCCTGCGGCCGCTGGTTGAATCGGCGCGTAGCGGGGCGCTGGCATTGTTGACGGTGCGGCTTGCTGACCCTCAGGGTTATGGGCGTATCCTGCGAGATGATGGCGATCATGTGGTCGGTATCGTGGAACAGAAAGATGCCGACCCCGAGCAGCAACTCATCGAGGAGTGCAACACCGGGATTCTGGCAGCTCCGGCGAGCGCATTGCGCACCTGGGTGACGGCGCTGGACAATCAAAACTCGCAGGGCGAGTACTATCTCACCGATGTGATCGCGATGGCTTCCGGGGAGAATCACCAGGTCGTTGCACGCACCGTCAGCGATCACAGCGAGGTGCTGGGCGCCAACGACCGCATCCAGCTGGCGATCCTCGAGCGCAGCCTGCAAAAGCGCTATGCACAAGACCTGATGCTTGCCGGAGCCACCCTGGCGGACCCGGCCCGCGTCGATGTGCGCGGGCAGGTGACCGTGGGCAAGGATTGTGTCATCGATGTCAACGTCATTTTCGAGGGACGGGTGCAGATTGGCGAACAGGTTCGAATCGGGCCCCATTGCGTGGTACGAGACTGCGTACTTGAAGATGGATGCCAGATTCACGCCCATTGCGTACTGGAATCGGCGCATGTCGGGCGCGGTTGCCAGGTCGGGCCATTTGCAAGGTTGCGCCCGGGGGCCGAGCTGGCAGCCACGGCGCGAGTCGGCAATTTCGTCGAGATCAAGAACAGCCGCCTCGGAGAAGGTGCCAAGGCCAACCACCTCAGCTATATCGGTGACGCGGAGGTTGGTCGTGATGCCAATGTGGGTGCTGGCACCATCACCTGCAACTATGATGGCGCCAACAAGCATCGTACCCGTATCGGCGAACGGGCATTCATCGGGTCCAACACCGCACTGGTGGCACCCGTCGAAGTCGGTGCCGGTGCCACCATCGGCGCCGGCTCGACCATTTCCAGAGATGTCCCCGCCGACACGCTTGCTGTCGAGCGTGGCAGGTTGCGCACCATAGAGGGCTGGAGCAGGCCCCGCAAGACCCGCTGACCCGGCGCCGTTGCGGCCGCCATCGATCATGGTTTCTGTCGAGCGCATCCTCGAACCCCTCAACGCAGCGCAACGCGAGGCGGTCGCAGCGCACGCGGACGCCCGGGTGAGGGTTCTGGCCGGGGCCGGCAGCGGCAAGACCCGGGTGCTGGTACACCGGGTGGCCTGGTTGATCGAACAGGCCGGGGTGTCGCCCTGGTCGATTCTGGGGGTGACCTTCACCAACAAGGCGGCGCGGGAGATGCGCGAGCGCATCCAACGCACCCTCGGCTATGCGACCGACGGCATGTGGATTGGTACCTTTCATGGCCTCGCATTCCGTCTGCTGCGACGACATCGCGAAGCGGCGGGGCTGGCCGGCAATTTTCAGATACTCGATTCCGAGGATCAGGTTCGGCTGATTCGGCGGGTAGTGCAGACCCAGGGGCTGGACGAATCCCGCTGGCAACCGCGTCGGATACAATCCTATATCAATGCGCGCAAGGACGAGGGCCTGCGCCCGGCCCATATAGAGCCGGACGGTGACCCGGTCGCTGTCCGGCTGCTCGATATCTATAGCGGCTACCAGGAGGCGGCGAACAAGGCCGCGGTCGTTGACTTCGCCGAACTGTTGCTGCGTGCTCACGAACTGCTGCGGGACGACCCTGCGCTGCTGGCGCATTACCAGCAGCGGTTCAGCCATCTGCTGGTCGACGAATTCCAGGATACCAACACCATACAGTGTGCCTGGCTGCGCCTGCTGTGCGGTGATCGTGGCGCCATCTTCGCGGTTGGCGACGACGATCAGTCGATCTACGGCTGGCGCGGAGCAAGGATTGAGAACATCCTGGCCATGGAACGCGATTTTCCAGGCACCGTGACCATACGCCTGGAACAGAATTATCGCTCCACGGCCACCATTCTCGATGCTGCCAATGCGGTCATTTCTCACAATGGGGGAAGGCTGGGCAAGCGTCTGTGGACGGCCGGGGAGGCCGGTCACCCGGTGCAGGTCTACACCGCTTACAACGAGCGTGACGAGGCGCGCTATGTGGCTGAGCGGGCCCGGGACTGGGCTGAACAAGGGGGCAGCCGCAGCGAGGTGGCGGTTCTGTATCGCTCCAATGCACAATCGCGATTGCTGGAGGAAGCGCTGATCAGTCTGCGCCTGCCCTACCGGGTCTACGGCGGTCTGAGGTTCTTCGAACGCGCCGAGATCAAGGACGCGCTGGCCTATCTGCGATTGCTCGCCAGTGTTGTCGACGACACGTCTTTCGAACGGGTGGTCAATGTGCCGCCGAGAGGAATCGGTGCGCGTACCGTGGATACGATCAGAGACCTGGCCGGCAAGGATGATGGCCTGACTTTGTTCGAGGCGGCACGGCAGTTGTCGTCATCCGGCTCGTTGCCGGCCCGGGCGGCCAACGCTGTGCGGCGGTTCATAGAGCTGGTCGAAGGGTTGCAGAAGGATTGCGCGGGTCTGGGCCTTGCGGAACAGGTGGATACGGTGTTGGCGGCCAGCGGTCTGTTGCAACATCATGCCCGCGACCGCGGGGGACGGGGCGAGGATCGGGTCGACAACCTCCGCGAACTGGTCAATGCCGCCCGTGGCTTCGATCCTGACTCTGACCCGGAACTGGAGCACGACAGCGGGCCTTTGGCCTCGTTTCTGGCCCATGCAGCGCTGGAGGCCGGAGAAGGGCAGGCGGATTCGGGGTCGGACTGCGTGCAATTGATGACCCTGCATTCCGCCAAGGGTCTGGAGTTTCCGCTGGTGATGCTGGTGGGCCTGGAAGAGGGGCTGTTTCCGGGTAGCCGGGCCCTCGCTGATCCGTCACAGATGGAGGAGGAACGCCGTCTGTGCTATGTGGGAATCACCCGTGCTGAGCAGCTACTGGTGCTTTGCCATGCCGAGAGCCGACGAATCTACGGCCAGGAGAACTACTGCCGGCCATCGCGATTTCTGGCCGAAATTCCTGCTCAGCTACGGGCTGACATGCGCCCGAGGGCGCATGTCAGCAGACCGGCCTATGCCGCGCCTGCCGGTTCGGCGGGATCGCCGGCCGCGGCAGGGCCTGGAGGTTTGCGGGCCGGTTCGGCGGTACGCCACAAAAAGTTTGGTGAAGGCGTGGTGTTGCGTTTCGAAGGCGCTGGCAGCCATGCTCGCGCCGAGGTCAATTTTCGTGACCATGGCAGCAAGGTGTTGGTGCTGGCCTATGCCAAACTGGAATTGCTGCCTGACTAGGCCGGCAATTGTCAGGGCCCGCGCCACCGATCCTCGGGATCGCCATCCCTGGCGATCCGTGCCGCGACCCTATTGCGTTGCGGTCGGCACCGGGACACTGCATTTTTGATCCCTGTTGGCCCCGATGCTGCTCAGATATTTACGCTCTCGAGCCTAGCGCAGCGGTCATGTCATTGCTGTGACATATTACCCAAGTGAGGATCAGCCATCCGACTGGCTGTCTTCGTCGTCCGGTTCCGGCGGCTCGAGCCGCGATTTCGCGTCCAGCTCGGACGGTTGTTCGCCAGCCGCGGCGGCAGCCGTTGGTGCAACCGCCTGCTGATAGATGTGTACGTCTCTTTGCGGGTATGGAATCGAGATACCTTCGGCGTCGAAGCGCTCCTTCACCGCCAGGGTCACGTCCCAGTACACTGTCCAGTAGTCTTCTGTCTTGGCCCAGGGGCGGCAGATGAAGTTGACCGAAGAATCTCCCAGCTCATGTAGCTGGATGACCGGTTCCGGTTCGGCGAGCACGTCCGGGTGCGCGCCGACGATTTCTGCCAGCACTTCGCGGGCGCGATGGATATCGTCCTCGTAACCAATCCCGAAGGTCATGTCGACGCGGCGCTGGTCACTTCCGCCGATGTTGGTGATGATGTTGCCCCAGATCGAGTTGTTGGGGACGATCATCACCTTGTTGTCGAAGGTGGTGATGGTGGTCGACACCAGGCTCATGGCCCGGACACTGCCTGAAATCCCCGAAACCTCGATGGCGTCGCCCTCGTCGAACGGGCGCATCAGCATGATCATGATGCCGCTGGCAATGTTGCTGAGTGTGCTTTGTAGCGCGAAAGCGATCACGAAACCGGTAGCACCGATCACCGCCAGCAAAGGTCCGACATTGATTTCCAGCGCCGATGCCGCGACGATGAGACCAACGATCTGGGTGGCGCGGCTGATGGTGCTCACGACCACCTTGCGCAGCAACACCGAAACGCTTCCGGACAATCGCAGGGCGCGCTCGGCCGCGTGCCTGAGTATGACCGCCAGGACCTGGAATGCCAGCAGGATGGCGAGAAACTTGCCGATGTTCAACGCCCAGCGTTTGCCACCCTCGTCCGATAACAACCACCCCAAGATGGTGGCGAATGCGGCCTCGGTATCGGATACGTCGACGCGGATGCCGCTGACTGCGCTGGCGTAGAGCCGGTACTCGGAGATCTGGTCCGGATCTCCACCCTTGGACTCCCAGGCAGCCAATACCACTTCCAGACGGTCGAGCAGGGCGGTGCGTTCGTCACGGACCAGTGTGGTGTACTCCAGCAGGTGCTCCTTGACCTTTGATTTTGCACTGGCTACGCGTTCCATCTGTTGTACGATCCGCTCGGCCGACTGCTGGTCGGTGGGCATGCCCTCGACAGTTGTCACCGATGTTTCCGCCTTGGTCCCGCCGGCCGCTGGTTCATCCGCTTCACCGAGCCGCGCCACCATGCCCCTGAGGGCTTGTGCCTCGGCTGTGTCCGCGGGTGGGCTGGCGCTTTCGTTCGGCTTGCCGGTCTGTTCGACACTCTCTATCGAACCCTTGAGGATTTCTCTGGCAGCCTCGAGCTTGTCCGCTTGCGGCGCTTCCCCGTCAGCCGATGCCTGGCCGATTTCGGTGGCGGCCTGTTTGGCCTCATCGATAGATTTGAGCTCGCTGGTCTTGTTTGCTATGGCAATCTCCGCATTGCTGACCTCGCTCGCCTTGGCCTCGACGAGGTTGCGCCAGGCCGCGGCCTCGACCGCGAGCTGATCACGGGGCAACGGGGTCAGCAGCAGATCCAGTACGCCGACTGGTATGACGGCATCGGCTATGGTGACCGCCTCGGCAGTGTCGGCTTCACCGCCGGGTGCCTCCTGCTGGGCCAGGGCAGTCATTGGTAACCAGCACAACGCCGCCGTCGACAACAGGGCTTGCAACAGGGTTCTCATGGTCAAATATCGCCTCTTCAGCGGGTGACCCCCGGCGCGGGTCTAAGGTGCGGATTTCATCAGCGGTCGGGGAGCGCGAATTCTGCCACGATTGGGGCATGGTCGGAAGGCCGTTCCGCAGCCCGCGGTGAGCGGTCGATCCAGGCCCGGGAACAGCGTTTGGCGAGTGCCTCCGAGGCCAGGATCAGGTCGATACGCAGCCCTGCGTTGCGCGCGAAGGCATTGGCGCGATAGTCCCACCAGCTAAAGCTCCCGGCGGACTGCTCAAATACCCGGAAGGTATCCGTCATGCCGTCTTGCAGCAGCACCTCGAGCGCCGCGCGTTCCGGGACGCTGCAAAGGACCCGGCCCTGCCAGGCCTGTGGGTCGTGAACATCACGATCCTCTGGTGCAATATTGAAGTCTCCCATCACCAGCAGTTGCGGGTAGCGCCGGCGTTCCCGCTGCAGCCATGTGGCCAGACGGGTCATCCATTCCAGCTTGTAGCGATACTTGTCGGTGCCGGTCGCCTGGCCGTTGGGCACATAGACATTGACAACCCGTATGCTGCCAATGGTGGCCGCCAGAAACCGTTGCTGCCGGTCGTCGTCGTCGCCGGGCAGTCGGGGACAGACCTGTTGCAGCGGAACCCGGCTGAGCGTGGCCATGCCATTGTAGCTGGGCTGACCACGATAGACGGCGTGATAGCCGAGTTCCTGGAATGGTTGGTCGGGAAAGTCCCGGTCCTGCACTTTGGTTTCCTGCAGGCACACAATGTCAGGGCCATGGTTTGCCAGCCAGTCCAGTACCTGTGCCAACCGCACCCGCAATGAATTGACGTTCCAGGAAGCGACGGTGACCATCGGTATATGGTTCTCCTGGTTCGGGACGTGCTGCGACAGAGTATATCGACAAATCCCCAAGCCACGGCGTGCCCGAGGAGGTGATTCGGTGCAGGACTATCGCATTCATGTCGGCGGTCCGCTGACATGCGGGCTAAGGGTAGTATTGCAGGGCGACGGCTACGCGCATCTGATTCGCGTACTGCGCCGCAGGGTCGGGGACCCGGTGACCCTGTTCGACGGCGACGGCGGTGAGTATGCCGGGGTGGTCGAGACGGTGAACCGTCGTGATGCCACGGTACGGCTGGATCGTCACCATGCGCGCGAGGTCGAGTCGTCTCTGTGCCTGACTCTGGTGCAGGGCATCTCGCGTGGCAAACGTATGGATTACACCTTGCAGAAGGCCACGGAACTGGGGGTGACCAACATTGTGCCGGTGGTTTGCAGCCGTTCGATGCCGGCCTCGGCCAGCCGCGTGGCACACTGGCGCTCGGTGGTGGTTTCCGCCTGCGAGCAATGTGGCCGTAATCGAATCCCGCTGTTGCATCCACCCCTGGCTTTGGCGGACTGGCTGTCGGCACGCGATGATCATCGCCAGCTGTGCGTATTGCTGGATCCGCGCGGGGCTCGGGGTTTCGGCGAGCTGTCCTGCCCGGGAACGCGCATCACATTGCTGGTGGGGCCGGAGGGCGGTTTCGAGCAGGCCGAGTATCGGTGCGTGGTCGCGGCCGGGTTCCAGCCGGTGAGGTTGGGACCCAGGGTGCTGCGGACGGAAACCGCCGGGGTGGCCGCGCTGGCGGCGCTGCAATTGTTGTGGGGGGACCTGGGTCGGTAAGCGGATCAGTATGCAGCATGTGCCGTTCAGCACGTAATT
>CBDVAK010000171.1:0-7351 GCA_965371945.1 uncultured Candidatus Competibacteraceae bacterium | reverse complement strand
CCGGACGGAATCCGCCGGGACTGAGGCGATTTCACTCAACAAATCTACCAGCCTGCTTGTCTTTTCGCCCGTCTTCGGCGTTGCGACAGCAGTTACATAGCCCTGCTATGCGCTTGCTGTCGCGCCTTGCAGGCGAACAAAAATCCTACGCACTCTGGTAACTTTGTTTCCGTCAATCGCCTGATTTCTCAGGTAGCAGCCATCAGCGCCAGGGTGGTGTCCAGCATGCGGTTGGAAAAACCCCATTCATTGTCGTACCAGGAACAGACCTTGACCAGACCTCCGGGCATCACCCGGGTCAGCGTGGCATCGAAGGTCGAGGAGTGTGGATCGTGGTTGAAATCGACCGACACCAGGGGGCCGTCACTGTAAGCCAGTATCCCTTGCAACTCTCCCTCGGATGCTTGCTTGAGAATACTGTTGACCTCATCCACCGAAGTTTCGCGGGCAGCCTGAAAGCTCAGGTCGACCAGCGATACGTTGATGGTCGGCACCCGGATCGCGAAACCGTCGAGTTTGCCATTGAGTTCCGGCAGCACCAGACCAACTGCAGCCGCCGCACCGGTCTTGGTCGGGATCATGGACATGGTGGCCGAACGCGCCCGCCTGAGATCCTTGTGATAGACATCGGTGAGAACCTGATCGTTGGTATAGGAGTGGATGGTGGTCATCACCCCGCACTTCAGCCCCACGGCGGCATGCAGCGGCGCGACCAGAGGCGCCAGGCAGTTGGTGGTGCAGGAGGCGTTGGAAATCACCGTATCGCTGGCCTTCAGAATGGCATGGTTGACACCGTAGACGATGGTGGCATCGACATCCTTGCCGCCCGGTGCCGAAATGATCACCTTGCGGGCGCCGGCCGCCAGATGGGACGAGGCTTTCTCCTTGCTGGCGAACAGACCGGTGCATTCCAGCACCACATCGACGCCCATCTCACCCCAGGGAAGATCGGCCGGGTTGCGCTCCGCCAACACCCGGATGCGGTCGCCGTTGACGACCAGGTCACCGCCATCGACGCTGACAGTACCCGGAAACTTACCGTGTGCCGTGTCGTATTGGGTCAGATAGGCGTTGGTGTCGGCATCGCCCAGATCGTTGATCGCGACGATCTGAATCTCACCGCCACGCTCTCCTTCATAGAGCGCGCGCAGCACGTTGCGGCCAATGCGGCCATAACCGTTGATTGCAACCTTGACGGACATCGGATACTCCCCCCTAGTTCTCGAATAAAGTTCCAGAAAAAACCGAATTCATCTGCTTGATGTCGACTCGGGGGCTGCGATCGTGTTCGCGATACCCCCTGACCCGGCATGCGCTCACAACACGTCGCGCAGTGCCCCTGCAACCCGCTCCGCGGTGAAACCGAACAACTCCATCAACTGGCCCGCAGGCGCCGATTCACCGAAACGGTCCAGGCCCAGCACGGTGCCGGCTGGCCCCGCGTAGCCTCGCCACGACGCACTCACCCCGGCTTCCACCACCACCCGGGCGGTCACCGCCGACGGCAACACCGATTCTCGATAGTCGTCATCCTGCACTTCGAAAACATCCACACAGGGCATGGATATCACCCGCACCCGGCGACCTTCGGCTTCCAGCGTCGCTGCCGCCGCCACCGCGAGTTGCACCTCGGAGCCGGTGGCGATGACCAGTGCCTCCGGCGAACCCTGACAGTCGCGCAGCACATAGCCACCACGGACTATGTCTGTCAACTGGCGCGAATCCCGCGGCTGCGCGGGCAGGTTCTGGCGTGAGAACAGCAGACAGGCCGGCCCGTCAGCACGTTTGACCGCGGCACCCCAGGCCACTGCCGACTCGGTTTCGTCACAGGGGCGCCAGACATGCATGTTGGGAATCAGCCGCAGAGACGCAGCATGCTCGACCGGCTGATGGGTCGGTCCGTCCTCGCCGAGACCAATGGAATCATGGGTATACACGAATATGGATCGCAACCCCATCAGGGCCGCCATCCGCAGCGCATTGCGCGCATAGTCCGAGAACACCAGAAAAGTGCCGCCATAGGGAATGAAGCCACCATGCAAGGTGAGCCCGTTCATCACCGCGGACATGCCGAACTCGCGAACTCCATAGTGCAGATAGTTGGGTGTCCCGCTATCTTCACCCAGCACGACCGATCCGGACCAGATGGTGTTGTTGGAAGGTGTCAGATCCGCCGATCCACCGACGAACTCCGGCAACGAGGGGCCCAGTGCGTTGAGTGCGTTCTGTGAGGCCTTGCGGGTCGGAATGGTGGCGGCGCGTTGCTGGGTCTCGGCTATGTACGCAGCCAGGGTCTGATCGAAATCAGCTGGCAGTTCGCCCGCGATCTGACGCTCGAACTCGCTGGCGAGTTCGGGTTGGGCGGCCCGGTATGCCTCGAAACGACTACGCCATTCAGACTCCGCCGCGGCGCCGCGGCCGGTGGCGTTCCAGCCCTCCAGAATATCCGCAGGCACCTCGAACGGTGGGTGGCTCCAGCCAATGTTGGCGCGGGTTGCGGCGATCTCCTCCTCCCCCAGCGGCGCACCATGACAATCGTGGCTGCCAGCCAGGTTGGGGGCGCCATAGCCAATCACCGTCTTGCAGCAGATCAGGCTCGGTTTGTCAGTCACCGCGCGGGCCTGCTCGAGCGCGCGGCGCACGCTCCCGGAGTCGTGACCGTCGACATCACGAACCACATGCCAGCCATAGGCCTCGAAGCGGGCCGGCGTATCGTCCCGGAACCAGCCTTTGACCTCGCCGTCGATGGAGATGCCATTGTCGTCATAAAAACCGATCAACTTGCCGATCCCCAGGGTGCCTGCCAGCGAACAAACCTCGTGGGAGAGACCTTCCATCAGGCAGCCATCGCCCAGAAACACATAGGTATGGTGATCGACGATATGGTGGTCATCGATGTTGAAGCGTTGTGCCAGCAATCGTTCCGCCAGTGCCATGCCCACGGCGTTGGCCAGACCCTGAGCCAACGGGCCGGTGGTGGTCTCGACACCGGGGGTGAGACCGTATTCGGGGTGGCCGGCGGTGCGCGAGTGCAATTGCCGGAACTGTTTGAGATCCTCGATTCCGAGATCATAGCCGCTCAGATAAAGCAGCGAGTAGATCAACATCGAGCCGTGGCCGTTGGAGAGTACGAAGCGGTCACGATCCGGCCATTTCGGGTTGGCTGGATTGTGCTTGAGAAAATCGTTCCACAACACCTCAGCGATGTCAGCCATGCCCATGGGGGCACCGGGGTGTCCGGATTTCGCTTTCTGTACCGCGTCCATGCTCAGAGCACGGATAGCGTTGGCCAGTTCTCTACGCGACGCCATTGAAGACTCCTGGGATTTGCGGATCGTTGCGGTACAAGGTGGGGGGGCCGATGATATCGTCGACCGGTGGCGAATACTATCGAACGGTTGGCTGACCACTGCAACGGCCGCAGCCATAGATGCACAGCCGGATTCCCCTGGAGAACCAAGCAGAGCCTGTCGGCACGTCTGCGCGGCCGCCACGGACCCACCCTTGAATCGATTCTTACCCACCTAGCGGGCAAACAAGTCAATCGATATCTTCTAATATTGTTGCCTCGCGCTTGTCAACAATATTTGATGGTGCAGTGCGACAAGATGATGTGTCTTCAAGCCGCCTCCTTGCAGATGACCGCGACGGCGAGGCCATGTAGAATCTGGCGGCTCGGCGCGCGGCATCGGGTCGCGCTGCCCAATAACGGGATATGTTGAGACCGGTATGAGCAGGACTTTTCTCTTTACATCAGAATCCGTATCCGAAGGGCATCCGGACAAGATCGCAGATCAGATCTCGGATGCCATCCTGGATGCCATTCTCGAGCAGGACCGCGGTGCGCGCGTGGCCTGCGAGACCATGATCAAGACCGGCGGGGTGATGGTCGCGGGCGAAATCACCACTTCAGCCTGGGTGGATCTGGAGGACGTGGTGCGCGGCACCATCATCGACATCGGCTACCGCAGCTCCGATATGGGCTTCGACGGTGCCACCTGCGCGGTGATGTCGATGATCGGCAAGCAGTCATCCGATATCGCCCAAGGTGTCGACCGGCCCACGCCCGAGACCCAGGGCGCAGGTGACCAGGGCCTGATGTTCGGCTATGCCAGCAACGAAACCGATGTGCTGATGCCCGCACCGATCACCTATGCACACCGACTGATGATGCGCCAGTCGCTGGAGCGCAAGAACGGCACGCTGCCCTGGCTGCGCCCCGATGCCAAGAGCCAGATCACCTTTCGCTATGAGGACGGCAAACCGGCCGGTATCGATGCCGTGGTGTTGTCCACGCAGCACGATCCCGACATTTCACAACGGGATCTGCGCGAAGCAGTGATGGAGGTGATTATCAAACCGACTTTGCCTGAGCAGTGGCTGGGCAACAGCACCCAGTTCCACATTAACCCCACCGGCAACTTCGTGATCGGCGGTCCGGTCGGTGACTGCGGACTCACCGGGCGCAAGATCATCGTCGATACCTATGGTGGGATGGCCCGCCACGGCGGCGGCGCTTTTTCCGGCAAGGATCCTTCCAAGGTCGATCGTTCCGCTGCCTATGCGGGTCGCTATGTCGCCAAGAACGTGGTCGCGGCCGGGCTCGCGGAACGCTGCGAGATTCAGGTCTCCTATGCCATCGGGGTCGCTGAGCCCACTTCAGTCAGCATCGAGACGTTCGGCACCGCCACAATTCCGGAGGAACGCCTTGAAGCGCTGGTTCGCGAGTACTTCGATCTCACGCCCAACGGCATGATCAAAATGCTTGATCTGATCCGCCCGATATACCGGGAAACAGCCGCCTATGGCCATTTTGGCAGAGAGTTGCCACAGTTCAGCTGGGAGCAGACTGACCGTGCCGAGGCGCTGCGCGAGGCCGCTGGCCTATAACTACTGCCCACATGTACCGAGGAGCGTTGCGACAGGGTTTCGACCTGCCAGGCTCGGTGCATCGGGGCATTACTATTGCAACTGCGCTCGGTCTTTGAAACCGGAACCTGTCGACAGGTCCCAGGAGACTGCACCATGAACGCACCCGCCGAAAATCTGACCCCCGATTGCAAGATAGCGGATATCAAGCTGGCCGATTGGGGTCGTAAGGAAATTTCGATCGCCGAAACCGAGATGCCCGGACTGATGGCATTGCGGCGTAAGTATCAGATCGACAAGCCGTTGCAGGATGCTCGCATCGCCGGCTGCCTGCACATGACCATCCAGACCGCAGTACTGATCGAAACACTGATCGAACTCGGTGCCGAGGTGCGCTGGTCGTCCTGCAACATCTTTTCAACCCAGGACCATGCGGCAGCCGCCATCGCCGCCAGCGGAGTCCCGGTTTTCGCGTGGAAAGGTGAAACCGACGAAGAGTTCTGGTGGTGTATCGAACAGACCATTTTCGGTCCCGACGACTGGCGTCCCAACATGATTCTCGATGATGGCGGTGACCTCACCCAGATCATGCACGACAAGTATCCACAACTGCTGGATGACGTCCGGGGACTGTCCGAGGAAACCACAACGGGGGTGCACCGCCTCTACGAAATGATGGAAACAGGTGAACTCAAGGTTCCCGCCTTCAATGTCAATGATTCGGTGACCAAGTCGAAATTCGACAATCTCTATGGTTGTCGTGAGTCTCTGGTAGACGGTATCAAACGGGCGACCGACGTGATGATCGCCGGCAAGATCGCGGTGATCTGTGGCTACGGCGATGTCGGCAAGGGTTGCGCGCAATCGCTCAAAGGCCTGGGCGCCAGCGTGTGGGTGACCGAGATCGACCCGATCTGCGCACTGCAGGCCTCGATGGAGGGGTATCGGGTGGTCACCATGGCCGAAGCCGCCCCGGCAGGGGATATCTTCGTCACCGCCACCGGCAATATCGATGTCATCACCCACGACCATATGATGGCCATGAAAGACCAGGCGATCGTCTGCAATATCGGCCACTTCGACAGCGAGATCGATGTCGCGGGCCTGCGTCAGCACCGCTGGGACAACATCAAGCCCCAAGTCGACCACATCATCTTCCCTGACGGCAAGCGTATCATCCTGCTGGCCGAAGGCCGGCTGGTCAATCTCGGTTGCGCGACCGGTCATCCCAGTTTCGTCATGTCCAACTCGTTCAGCAACCAGGTGCTGGCCCAGATCGAACTGTGGAACCATCCTGAAGCGTATGAGCGCAAAGTCTATCTGCTCCCCAAGAATCTGGACGAAGAGGTGGCGAGGCTGCATCTGCAACGCGTGGGTGCGTCACTGACCGAACTCACCTCGGAACAGGCCAAGTATCTCGGCCTGCCGGTGCAGGGCCCGTACAAACCGGACAGCTATCGCTACTGAGCAACGCCTGCGCTATTGCGACCCAGCGACCGTCACCGGTGGCGACCCTGGTGGCGCGATGGGTTGCCCGTGGCTACGGTTGCGGCACCTTTATCACCACCGCGAGGAGGTCACCGGCTTTCTGCGTATCGAACCGCCACTACGGTAACCATTGTGCAGCATCAGGACCACACCACGACCCCGAAGCTTTCCGCGCTATATCGCTATCCGCTCAAGTCCTGCCGCGGACAGGCGCTGCAGACCGCCCGGGTCGACCGTTACGGCATCGAGGGCGACCGACGCTGGATGCTAACCACCACCGGCGGGAAATTCCTGAGCCAGCGGCAACTGCCCCGAATGGCCCTGATCCAGGCCACCCCTTGCGGATCAGGCATACGGCTGAGTGCACCCGGGGCAGCGCCCCTGCTGGTGGCGATGCCCGCGGCCGGCAAGCCCGGTGCGGCCACGGTCTGGGACGATTCCGTCATGGTGGTGGACGCAGGCGAGGCGGCCGCGGGCTGGGCCAGCCGGTTTCTCGATACGTCCTGTCGCATCGTCGGCATGGCGACGCAATACCGGCGAGGCGTGGATCCCGACTATGCCAATGACGGTGATCAAGTCAGTCTCGCGGACGGCTTTCCATTCTTGCTGATCTCGGAGGGCTCGCTGCAGGCGCTCAACGCACGCCTGCCGAAACCGTTGCCAATGGAGAGGTTCCGCCCCAACTTGGTAGTGAGCGGTTGCGATGCGTTTGCCGAGGATAGCTGGAAGCGGGTGCGTATCGGAGATTTGGTGTTCCGAGTGGCGAAGCCCTGCTCACGTTGCGCCATCACCACCACCGACCAGCAGATCGGCCAGCGCGACGGCCCCGAACCACTACGAACCCTGCTCCGGTTTCATCAGGTCGGCGCCGGTAACAAAGCTTGGTTCGGGCAGAATCTGGTACACGAAAACAGCGCTGGTGAACTCAAGGTGGGCGATCGCCTGGAGGTCCTCGAATGAGACTCGCCCGGCCGCTATCCGTGCTGGTGGTCCT
>CBDVAK010000170.1:0-7355 GCA_965371945.1 uncultured Candidatus Competibacteraceae bacterium | reverse complement strand
CTTCATCGGCCTCGTAGCCGGTTACCTTGGTGAAGGTCGGATTGACGTGCTCGATATTGCCCGCCATATCGGTAATCACCACGCACAAGGGACTCTGCTCCACCGCCTGCGCCACCTTGCGCAGTTCCTCGGTGCGCGCATCGACCAGTAGCCGTAGCCGACCACGGGCTCTTTCACCAAGCCAGACCGTCAGCGCAGTGAGCAGTAGTGCGACCAGGGCGACACCACCCAGTGCACCCAGCACCAGGGTACGCATCGCATGATAGGGCTTCAGTGTTTCAGAGAGATCGATCTCGGTGGCCAGGCCGATTCCCAGTCCATCCAGCCAGCTCCAGGTACCGATCACGGGAATTCCACGATAATTGCGGTAACCCGAGATATCGAGCCCGTCGCGCTCGTTGAGCGCCTGTTCCGCCATTCCGGTCAACGGCCATTGGGCGCGCTCGCTTGTGGGCTGGTAACCCTTCTGCAAATCGCCGCCGGGGTCGCTGATACGCATACTAAGAAGCTGGCCTCCAGCCGGGAAATATTGCGTCAGCACGGCCAACTGGTCGTCGAATCGTGACTCCGTGAGCAGACGAGCCTGCCGATCAAAGGCATAGGTTTCGCCGCTGGCGCCTATCTGTCCGGCATGCGTCATTCGGTGGAACTCGCTAGCCGGGTCAAAACGCAGGGTAAGTACGGCGATTACCGTCCCGGAGGAGTCGCGTAACGGGGTGGCGAAAAACAGGGTCGCCGCCCTCTCCACCATCTGTCCCGACGCATCCTTGAGAGGCACATCGGAATAAATTGGTGGAATGAACACCGTCTCACCGGCGAAAGCGCGGTTCATCAGCTCGGACTGCTGCTCTGCGATCAGACTATGGGTGCCGATATTGGCGTCACGCAGGGAACCGATGCTGATACGGTCGGGTGCTATGATGAAAAATCCCCTGGCGTTCATTTCGCCCAACTGCTGTCGGTACAGGGCGCGTATCCGTTCCAGCATCTCGCTATCACGTATCGTGTCGGCATCGCGGGGTAGCGCCAATAGTTGTGTAACCAGAGCCAACAGTTCACGATCGCGGGCCAGGTATTGGATCTCCCGAGAGCGGCTCTCCAGCCACAGCCCCAGCGATGCTCCCACAGATCTATTGACCGTCACCAGGGTGTCGGCGAACTCGGCCCTGATCTGCCGATCCATCCTTTCCAGCGCAAACCACGCGACCAACAGCACAATAGCCAGAAAGGTGGTAACGAGTACCAGCACGATGTACGACAGATTGCGGCGTGCGAAAATTCGATCGACGAGTTCTCCTCGCAAACGCGTTACTATCGCCAGCAGGCCCGCGAGCACGGCGACCAGTACGGCAAACCACACTGCCAGGTGTCCCGCGGAAAACAACTGTGTCGTCTTGTTGATCTCTTCCGCTACGGTTTGTGCTGGAGTCTGATCCGGAGCTTGCGGCCGGGCCGTGATAAGCGCCATGTCCGCACTGACCTCACTGCCCGTCCATCGTTTGATGATGGCAGTGCGCTCTTTCGCCGGGATCTGCGCCATACCTCGATTCAGTATCGCCAGCAGTTCGGTGTTGCCTTCGCCGACGGCCAGTCGCCAGTCATTGCTGTAGAGAAGATGGCTGTCAGAGATCTTGAATTGCTCGAGTAAACCTTCGCGCTTCAGGTGAAAAATGCCGGTTGGGGTATCGGCCGCAAACGCTCTCAGCTTTCCCGCGCGCAGGTCCTCGATGATCGCGTCATAGTCGGGGTAGGGAATGACCGCGTCATCCGGCAAACGCTGCTTCAGGTAGCCTTCTACATAGTCACCGGCCAGAACACCGGTGCGATAGCCCGCCAGGTCTTCGACCCGCTCGATCAGGGGCAGCGTATGATGAAGAAATACATGGGTATCCGTATTGGCGAGTACGGCGCCATAATCCAGATAGCGATCCCGCTGTTCATTGAAGAACAGCCCCGCGTGGACCTGCGATCGTTCATCCCTGAGGCGCTGCAAGCTGTCGGACCAACTGGCCGGCTGGAAATCGATGGCGACACCGGTCTTGTCCGACCATAGTCGCCACAACTCGATGATCATTCCGGCAGGCTGCCCCTGGGTATCTCGGAAATGAAAGGGGGCGCAATCGCTACAGTAGGCTACCGAGATACGCTCGGGGCCGGAAACCTTTGCGGCGGCATGAAGCTGAGTGGAAAACGCGATGAGAATCGCGAAACCCAGCAGCCAGACCCATCTGCGGATATTCAGCGCCTGATGGCCGTAGAGATCCAAACCTTCGACATCGGTCAGAAAGGCCCTGTCTTGTAACCGTCTGACTTTGCTCCAGTCAAGCGAAGCCGCATACAGCGAGAATAGGATCGGGGCTGGGGTGGCGATGCCTGCCAGCAGTACTCTGAAGATCAGCGCCGTTGCTTTCATGGTTGAGGAGGACACGGGCAGTTGGTGGGACCTTCGGGCTAATAGGTGGAGAACAACTTGTTCAGTCTGGTACCCAGTCGCTCCAGCTGAGTCTTGCGGTCATCGTATTTGACCTTGTCCTGGCTGAAACGGGAGAATTCACCACCGACAACCTGACGATAGTCGGGTTCGTCGTCGGCCAGGTTCTCGCAAATCTGTCGCAGTTCCCTGATGGTCTCACGAAGCGTTGAGCCATACTCGCCCAGCGTGTCCCGCAGATAAACTCCGCCTCGAGTCGGGCAGTCCGCTTCACTGACAGCCGAGATTTCCGCCATCAGACCATCAATCTCGCTGTCCACTACACTCAAGGCCTGAACCGCCTTTCGGTAGGTGGTGCCCTGCCTGCCTGTCACCGCGTCCAGGATCAGACGATAGGATGCTTTGCCGAAAATCGAGCTGTGGATACGTGCATACGGCCGATGGATGCCCGCAAGCTCGACTCCCAGAGTGATCAACTTCGTCACGTTCAATCCCCGCAGCAAACTCACCAGTGATCGCGGAACCTACTGACGTTCCCACAACCTCTCCACGAAATCCAGAGTCGCTTTGAACGGTGATGAGCGATAGGCGCCGAACATGTTGTTCGACTGACGAAGTTTGGCGCGAGTGGTCGCGGGGGATGTAATGCCGCAGAGAAATCGTGTGAGCTGTCTCGGTGATCTGATGGACTCGTGCCCAAGCGATATCAGCTCACGAGTGCGAGTTTCATCCTTTTCGCTAAAAGCGGGTCGATCCGCCGTGCCGAGATCAACGGGTTGCACGCCCTGGCAACGGCAACAATGCCCGCATGCCCCCCGCTGCTCGCCGAAATACCCGAGCAGATGCTGGGTGAGGCAGCCCTCATGTTGTGCGAATTCCAAAACCCGTTCGATGCGCTTGATGTCATTGGACTCGCGTTTTTGAAAGCGTTCGTTGAGCAAAGCGACGAACGCACTCATATCCGTCGGGATACGTAGCCGACGATAGCCCTGGCGAACGCCGGATACTTGCAGGATCAGGTCTCCCTTTTCCTCCAGATAGGTCAGCGCGGCGACGATACGCTCACGCGGTTGGTTGATCTTCCGGCTGATCTCTGTGGTGTCGAGTGTCAGCCAGATGCGGCCCTTGATCGCATGTCGAAACACGCTGCGCAGAAACTCCTCTCTCTCTCCGTTGACACGGGCAAAGATTTCGGCTGAGGAACACTGTGGCTGGAATTTGTACTCGCTGTAGAACGGGCCGGTGGATGCGAGACAGCCTTCCAGTTCGAGATAGGTCAGGAGGGTCTTTACCACCAGAGGGCGAATATCAAAACGGCCGGACAGTTCGTATTCCGATACATCGAAGGTCTCGCCGGCTGCAAGAATGTGCCGTGTAAAATCGTCGACCGTCCCGGGCTCCGGTGTGTCGCCATAGCTGAAGTTTTCCAGTGTGATGACGTCGTCTGCCGAGGCCAGCATCTCACAGACCGCGGGTTCGCCGTCCCGACCCGCGCGCCCGATTTCCTGCGAATAGCTCTCCAGACCCTTGGGCAGATTGTAGTGGTAGACATAGCGGATGTTTGATTTGTCGATGCCCATGCCAAAGGCGATCGTCGCGACGATCACTGCATCGGAAGACTGCATGAAGGCGTCCTGGATTGCTGTACGGTCGACGCTTTTCAAGCCTGCATGATAGGCGCTCGCCGGGAACCCGTTGGATGACAGGTAGGCCGCCACTTCTTCAGCGGTGTGTTGCAGAGTCACGTAGACGATGGTCGATCCGGGCGGGCGTTTTCGAATTTGCGAAAGCAGGGTTTCATTTCGATTTGCGCCCGTGACGGGCACGACGCTCAATTCCAGGTTGGGGCGATAGAACCCTGTGTGCACCTGGTCTTCCGCGGCGATATCGAATGCGGCACGCACATCGTTCGCCACCGCGGGTGTCGCGGTGGCGGTCAATGCCAGGGTGCGCTCGACTTTCAGATCCTTCGCCAATTGCGCGATCTTCAGATAGTCCGGCCGAAAATTATGCCCCCATTCACTGATGCAATGCGCCTCATCGATCGCCAGCAGAGATATGCGCTGTCGACCCAGCGCTCGAAGGAAACGTTCGTTGCCCAGTCGTTCAGGTGAGATGTACAGCAGCTTCAACTTGCCGGCGTATAAATCATCGAACAGTTTGCGGTTCTCTTCCCTGGTCAAGGTGGAATCCAGCCGCGCAGCGGGCGCGCCCTTGCTGACGAGGAAGTCCAACTGGTCTTTCATCAGTGCGATCAGCGGCGAGATCACCACTGTCAGGCCGTCGAGCAGCAACGCGGGAAGCTGATAGCAAAGACTTTTTCCGCCACCGGTGGGAAAAATGGCCAGCACCGATCGGTCGGCCATCAATCGTGAAATCACCGCTTCCTGTCCCTCGCGAAACTGGTCGAATCCGAATCGCTCTTTGAGTTGCAGACAAAGATCAGGCATCAATTGGTTCCGGTGGGTTTGGGGTCTTGATCCCAGGGCGAAGATGGGCCAGACATTTCGCTGTCGAGATTCGGGATCAGAATAACAGAGCGCGTCCGGCTCACGCCTGCCAGCATGAGATACGAGGCCAGCACGCTGCCGCGATGCCATGGCAGGTAGAGATTGCGCGACATCCTGATTTGCGGTACCAAGCGTACACCATGATCATCGTACTGATGGGTGTCTCCGGCAACGGCAAGAGCACCATTGGCAAGTTACTCGCCGCGCAGCTGGGGTGGCCGTATCTGGACGCCGATGATTTCCATACACCGCAGAACGTCGCCAAAATGGCCAGCGGCACACCGTTGGATGATGCGGATCGCCGGCCCTGGCTGGACCACCTTGCTGAAGAGTTGCGCCAGCGTATCAACCGGCGCGAATCCGCTGTGCTTGCCTGCTCTGCATTGAAGCAAAGCTATCGCCAGCGGCTCGACCCGGATCCGGTCAATGTACGTTTCGTTCATCTGCAGGGCGACTATGAGTTGATCCTCTCCCGCCTCAGACAACGCACCGGACATTTCATGCCAGCCGGGCTATTGCGCAGCCAGTTCGCCGATCTGGAGCCTTGCCTGAACGGACTGGCCGTCAGCATCGATCAAACGCCAGCGGCTATTGTCGAGCAGATTGTCAACCAGCTTGGGTTGAAGGAATAGTTGATTCTGAGTTCGCGCTCCACAACATTCAAGTCCCGAACCGCCCTGCGGTAGGTGGCGCCACTTGGGCCTGTTACCGCGTCCAGAATCAGACGATAGGAGGCCTTGCCGAAAACCGTACTGTGGATACGTGTGTACGGCCGATAAATGCCGGCAAGCTCGACCCCCAGAGTAATCAACTTGGTCACGGTAGCGCGAGATGGTCCTTCGCCTCGGAGGCTGTCTGAAAGACGCGCCTACGGATATCGTAGTTTACCGAGCGGCGCAGCCGAATGGAAAGAGGCAGGGTATATCACGGTATCCCGCGCCATTCACCCAATAAGTGCGGGTCTCGAGCACCACCGACAAATTGGCACGGTCTTTCGACGCCGTCACCCAACTGGTTGCGCGCTACTCATGCGAGTGATAGTTTGTGGTTGCGCGCAACCACGATGGAGTTGTCATGCCGGAACCAGGGAGCAAGTTTCAAAGATTTCGCGCTCGGCGCAGTGCTCAGGGTATGAAAGAACTTCGGCTTTGGGTGCCCGATACGAGCCGCCCCGAATTCACGGTTGAAATGCGCCGGCAGGTTTTGTTGATTCGGGACTCGCCGGAAGATCTGGATGCACTGGCCTTTATCGAAGCCACGACAGACTGGCAAGAGGATTCATGAGGCGGGGCCGCGTGGTCACAGTCGCGGCGCCCGGCGACTTCGGCAAGCCACGACCTGCGGTGATCATTCAGGCCGACACAATCAATCAAGCGGGACCAGAGAGTTTTGTGCTCGCGTTGATCACCAGCACTCTGCGGGACGCGCCATTGCTGCGGTTGACGCTCGAACCATCAGCAAGCAACGGCTTGCGCAAGCGATCACAGATCATGGTAGACAAGATCCTGACCGTACGCGAGGACAGAATTCGTGGAGCGATGGGACAATTGACTGACAGGGAGATTCTCGAGTTGAATCGACTGCTCGCTGTTGTGATCGGGCTGGCGTGATGCCTTCGGTACAACGGTGCATGGATTCAACAGCACCGCTGCGCCCACAACTGCACGAGTTGCAAGTAGTTGCGCCCCACCTGCTCGATCACCTCGCTGTCGACGATGGCACCGGAGAACCATCCCTCAGCCGCGGTCTGGAACATGCTTCGGCCCACCGCAAAGCCTTCTGGTATGTTCTCCAGAATATAAATTTACAAACAAAAACTTGCCAAGGTAGAAGAACATGAGCAAAAAAATTGGGTTCATCGGAGTTGGGATGATGGGTCATGGCATGGCCAAGAACCTGTTGGAGAAGGGTTTTTTCGTCACCGCAATGGCTCATCGCAATCGCGTGCCGCTGGAAGATCTGCTGCAAAAGGGTGCGCACGAGGCCGCTACTCCGCGAGCCGTCGCCGAGGCTTCCGAGGTCGTCATTCTCTGTGTTACCGGGTCCCCGCAGGTGGAGCAGTGCGTGTACGGCGGCGATGGTGTGATTGCCGGCTGCAGTGCCGGTGCGATTGTGATCGATTGCTCCACCGCAGAGCCAACGTCCACTGACCGCATCGCCGCGGACCTCAAAGAGAAGGGCATCACCCTGGTCGACGCGCCGCTGGCGCGCACCCCGGTGGAAGCCGAGCAGGGCCGGTTGAACACCATGGTGGGAGCGGAAGACGATGTGTTCGCCGAGGTCAAGCCGGTCCTGGCAGCGTTTTGCGAGAACATCTTCCATGTCGGCGGCCCCGGTGCCGGCCATAAGGTGAAGCTGGTCAACAATTTTCTCGCCATGAGCCAGGCGGCGATGACCGCCGAAGCGCTGTGCGC
>CBDVAK010000169.1:0-7373 GCA_965371945.1 uncultured Candidatus Competibacteraceae bacterium | reverse complement strand
TGTTGGCACCGCCAGACAAATGATACCGGCATCCGCGGCGGCCGCCACGCCATGCTCCGTGTCCTCGATAGCGATACATTCATCCGCACTCAACTGCAAGCGGTCCAGCGCAAACAGATATCCATCCGGCGCGGGCTTGCCGCGATCGACATCGTCCAGCGATACGACTTCCGAGAACAGGTCGCGCATGGCATGCGCGTGAATGCTGGCGAGTACGGCTACGCGGGCTGCCGCGGTGACCACCGCAAGCTGCAATCTGCTGCGCTGAAAGATTCTGATGGATTCTCGCACGCCGGGCATGAGCGGAAATCCCTGCCGGACAAGATATGCTTGCGTGGCCTCATTCTTGGTCTTCACCAAAGACTCGGGGCTGACCGCCAGTTCAGCGGATTGGATGAAGTTGCGCGCATTGGCGATCGCCGGCATACCCGCGTAGCGCCTCTTGTATTCCTCGCCGGACAGCGAAACGCCATGCGCACCAAGGATTTCGCACCACATCTGAAAATGCGCCGGCTCCGAATCGACCAGGGTGCCATCATGATCGAACAATATGGCTTTGAGGCGTCCTCGCACCGCCCTGGAGCCGGAACTTCGAGCATTCATGGCAATGTCAGTGCTCCCGCCACATGATGAGACCGCAGCTCAATCGAACGCATAGCGGTAATACTCCACGCCCGGATCGCGCTACAAAGAGACATTAAGGCTAACATTGTGCGTGAGAGGACGGAGCAACAGAGAGGGGATTTTCTGCCATGAACACTATCGATAACGGAGTTGCCGTGGTTGCAGGGGTCGGGCCGGGCCTGGGCGCTGCGGTTTGCCGGCGCTTTTGCGAAGCCGGTTATCGGGTCGCGGGTCTGGCCCGCAGCAGCGAGTTCGGTGAACGCCTGGCCGCTGAAATCAGCAGCACCGGCGGGACGCTGTTGTTCCAAAGCTGCGATCTCACCGACCCCGGGGCGGTCGACAACGCCATGCTCGCGGTGGAGACCGAACTGGGCAAACCCGTGGTACTGGTCAGCAACGCAGGCCGCCTGCTGATGTCGGCAAGCGCGGACACCCACCCCGATCAGTTCGAGGAGATCTGGAAAGCCAACTGCCTGGGCGCGTTTCTGTGCGCCCGCAGGCTGATACCGGGCATGCTGGATGCCGGTGGTGGCGCGATGGTCTTTACCGGCGCCACCGCCGGTGTCAAGGCCGGCGCCGGATTCGCGGCCTTCGCGTCCGCCAAGTTTGCCTTGCGCGGCATGGCACAATCGCTGGCCAGGGAGCTGGGCCCACGCGGAATCCATGTTGCTCACGTGATCATCGACGGCATCATCGATACCGAACGCAGTCGCAGACTGAGAAATATGGCGCCCGAAACCTGCTTGCGGCCGCAAGCCATCGCGGAGACCTATCTGCAACTGGTCAGACAGGATCGATCGGCCTGGACGCACGAACTCGATCTGCGTCCTGATGTGGAATCATTCTGAGCGGAACCGCGACAATGCCACGCGTCTTGCTGGTGGTGGGAATACTGGCTGCGTTCACGGCACTGGCCTGGCTGCTTTGGCGGCCGACGGTCGAACAGGCTCCTGTATCAGGATCGGCATTGCCAACCCCGGAATCGACAGTGCAAAGCCCGTTTGCCGGACCCTCCCCCGCACCACCTCAGCTCGTGAACGAGGTAGTGAAACCGCCGGCGGAACCACCGGTGGCGCAACCAGCGGGGAATCAGGCGCCGTTGATGATCACCATCAAACAACGCACCAACCGCCAGCAGACCGGCACCCGGTATGCGAAGCTCGACTACCGGGGCCAACCGCTACCGGAGGATGCCGATAGCTGGCACTGCGCCCGCGATGTCGAATCCGGGCTGATATGGGAGGTCAAACGCTTTGACGGCGGTGTGCGCGACAACGACCACACTTACAGCTGGTACGACCCGAATGCGGGAGAGTCGGGCCGGGAGGACGGTGGCGAGTGCCTGTTCTCGAGTTGCGACTCACGCGGCTACATTGCGGAAATCAACTCACTGGAACTATGCGGCCGCAACGACTGGCGGTTGCCGACCTTTGCCGAACTGGACACTCTGCTGGACCGCGACTACTACGACCCGGTTATCAATCAGCGCATCTTCATCCACACTCGCTCCTACCGCTACATGACCGCGACCACGCTGAAACGCAATCCGCAACTGATGATGTATGTCGATTTCTTCAACGGCACATCGTTCGGCGGGCGCAAGGTTCTGGACTACCATATCCGCCTGGTCAGCGTCCCCTGAGACAAACCCAACCTGGAGACAAACCCAACTTGAGCGACTCCCCGAATCGCCGACGATCGCGTGTCCCGACCAGTCGTATCGGCCGAATGATGCGGTTTGGTCTGATCGCGGGTGAATTCGCGGCGGGTGGACTGGCCGAGAGCGCCCGGCGCCTGACTCAAAAGAACAACAGTGCGCGTTCCAGTGTGTTTCTGACCGGCAAGAGCGCCCGCAAGCTGGCCGAGCGATTGTCACACCTGCGCGGTGCAGCCATGAAGCTCGGCCAACTGTTGTCGATGGAAGGGGGCGACGTGTTGCCAGCGGAATTCTCCGAGGCACTGGCAGTCCTGCGCGCACGCGCCGACGCCATGCCGGAGGAGCAGCTGCGGCGCCTGATGGGGCGTGAATATGGCAAGGGCTGGGAGAGCCGCTTCACCGAGTTCGACTACGAACCGATCGCCGCCGCCTCCATTGGCCAAGTGCACTATGCCCGGGCTGTTGACGGCAGGCACATGGCGCTCAAGGTCCAGTATCCGGGTGTCGCCCGCAGTATCGGCAGCGATGTCGACAACGTCGCGGTGCTGTTGCGGATGCTCAACATCCTGCCGGTGGAACTCGACGTCTCATCCCTGATGGCCGAGGCCAAGCGACAACTGCACCAGGAGGCCGACTATCTGCAGGAAGCGGCCAACCTGAAGCACTACCGCGAGCTGGTGGTCGACGATCCGTTGTTGTGGGTGCCGCGGGTACACGCCGACTACAGCACCCGGCGGGTGCTGGCGATGGACTACGCCAATGGCAGCCCCATCGACGAACTGGGCGAGCCGGGCACCCCGCAATCGTTACGCGACCGGGTCGGTCACAGCCTGGAACGTCTGCTGTTCCGGGAACTGTTCGAGTTTCGCTTTATGCAGACCGACCCCAATTTCGCCAATTATCTCTATGATTTCGAGCGTGATCGGCTGGCCCTGCTGGATCTGGGCGCGGCACGCCGTTTCGAGACCGGCTTCACCCGTCGCTTCGCGCAGGTCACGCAGGCCATCATCGACGACGATCGCACGGGTATTCGTCAGGGCGCGATCGACATCGGCTATCTACGCGACGACGATCCACGGCCCCGTAGCGAGGCCGCGATCGACCTGATCATGTTGATCTGCGAACCCTTGCGCCATCGGGGCCCCTATGATTTCGGCACATCGGATCTACCCGCCCGAGCCCACGAAAGTGGCATCGAGCTGGCATTCGAAAAGGGCTATCTGCGCGCGCCACCGGCGGAAACCGTGTTTCTGCACCGCAAGCTGATCGGCTCGTTTCTGCTGTGCGCGCGGATCCGCGCCCGCGTCGACGTCAACGCCCTGATCAAACCCTGTCTGGCGCTGTATTGAACTCCGCGCTACAAAAGCTTTGCCGGTTATTATCCGGATCTCGAAAACTGTTCGTACTGAGCGGCGCCGGCTGCAGCACGGAGTCCGGCATTCCGGACTACCGCGACCACAACGGCGATTGGAAACAGCGCCAGCCCGTGCAATACCAGGATTTCATATCCCGGCCACAAACCCGCCAGCGCTACTGGGCCCGCAGCCTGGTGGGCTGGGAGCGGTTCGCAGCGGCACAACCGGGAGCCACGCACAAGGCGCTGGCAAGACTGGAACACCACGGCTTGATCCATCATCTCGTTACCCAAAACGTCGACCGCCTGCACCAGCGCGCCGGCAGCCGTGCGGTCATCGATCTGCACGGACGGTTGGACACGGTGGAATGCATGGACTGCCGGCGACACTCCCGCCGAGCGGCTCTGCAACAACGACTGAGGGCCGCCAACCCGCACTGCGCGAATGCGGCCGCGATCACAGCGCCAGACGGGGACGCCCACCTCGAGGGCCGCTGGCATCGGGGTTTCCAGGTACCGGAATGCGAGCAATGCGGCGGTATCCTCAAACCCTCGGTGGTGTTCTTCGGCGAGTCCGTACCCGCACATCGCGTGGCACGCGCTTTCGCAGCTCTGGAGGAAAGTGACGCGATGCTGGTGGTCGGCTCATCACTCAAGGTCTTTTCCGGCTACCGTTTCTGTACCCGGGCCGTGCAGCTGGGAATTCCCATCATGGCGATCAACATCGGTCTGACCCGCGCCGACGAGCTGTTTACCATCAAAGTGGAACGAGCCAGTGGCGACACGCTCGAGACTCTGGCCCGGGCGCTGGGAGCCTGACGCCATGGACAAGCTGCAACTGCTGTTTTTTTTCAGTTCCGGATTCCTGATATCACGGCTCATCATCAAGACCGGCATGCCGCAGGTCGTGGTTGCCTGGTTTCTCGACCGCGGCCACGACTCGCTGACCGGCGCCCTGCTCAGTATCATCGCAGTATCGGCCTTTCTGTCGCTACTGATCCCCAACGCCATCACCGTGCTGACCCTGCTACCGGTGCTTGAACTACTGCGCAGTTACTACCAGAAACACTACCCCGAGGCCCCTGCAATCCCGACGATGTTGGCGTTGGCAACCATCTACGGCGCCAACATAGGTGGCATGGGCTCTATCACCGCCACCCCTGCCAACGGGATTCTGGCCAGTTTTGCGGAACTCAACGCCATTGCAGGCGCCGACAATCTCGGTTTCAGCCTGTGGCTGCTGTGGGGCGTACCACTGGTAGTGATACTGGTGCTGGTGGCCTGGCTGGTGATCGTGGTCAGCTTCCGTAGCTGGCGCTACGATAGCAGCCGGCTCAGCCACCATATCGATCTCAACAGCGACAGCCATCCACACCGGCGTATCGCCGCCATCCTCAGCATCTTCTACTTTCTCTCCTCCATTCTGCTGTCAGCCCTGATCGTCGAGATGCCCCGCCACGAGATCCCGGTGCTGGTAGCCAGTGCGCTGATAACCGCAGGTCTGCTGGTGGTGCTGTTCATGGTTCCTGTCGCCAATGCGGCAAGCGGCCGCCGCGAGCACCTGCTGACGATTGCCGATCTCTACAGCAACCTGCCACTGCGGGGGTTTCTGTTTGTCGGTATCTCCGTGGCCGTGGCGTTGTTGCTCTATGTGAGCGGAGCGGGGCCCTGGTTTGCGCAACTCGCACAGGACTGGATCCCATCTGGATCCGCAGCGCTGGAGATCTACCTGCTGCTCGCTCTCATCACCACCTTCGCCACCGAACTGTTGAGTAATACCGCGGTCCAACTCAGCCTGTTCGTGATGATCCCGCCGTTGGCGCTGACCGCGGGCGTGCCGGCCCTGCCCATACTGCTGGTGGTGTCGTTGTCGAGCACTGCCGCCTTCATGAGCCCGATTGCAACCGGCGTAAACGGCCTCGCTTTCGGGGGCATACGCGGCGTGTCCTTTGTGCGGATGCTGCTGGCCGGTCTGGCAATGAATATTGCGGGTGCACTGATCATCAGCCTGTGGGTATTGACGGTGGCGGGTCCCATGATCGATTGAGTGAGTTCCGAAATTTGCTCGCTACTGATCAGATAATTCCTTACAAAACGGTAAGAAAGCGAAGATACCTCATAATTTCACGGAATTTTGACATTCCGTTCACACACCGTTCATGCATGAACCCCTATCATCCCCGGGCATTGGAGGTCAACCCTGTCATCAGAGTGACCCTCCAACCTACGAATGAGACATGCTGCCCGGCGGATACGGGCAAGGAAACGATCATGAGCCCGGTGTTAAGCCTTACCACGTCGAAATTGCTACTCAGCGTATTGCGGTATTCGAAGACTGCCAAGCAGCCGCGGCAGGAAGCCTATCGCACCGACTGGTATCGCCAGGATCATCTGCCCTGCTATGACCGCGGCAGCCTCGACGATCTGGCCGGCGTCGCGATACTCAGCGACAATTGATTTTCGCCGCGGCCTGACCGCCGCGAAGTAGTTGATGCCCGGCGTCGATGGTCTGCGTTGACAGTCCGTTCCGCCGCGGACTGTCGGCTATTTGTTTCTCCTCTTGCTAGCGCCTCCCACCCAGCAGCGAACCCAGCAACCCCCTGGCCAACTGGCGGCCGAACTGCGTACCGATTGAACGCACGGCACTGCCGGCCGCCGATGCCAGCAACTCCTCCAAGCTTGGTGCGCGCCCCTTGCCGGAGGCGGCAGGCGACCGCGCAGCCCTATCCTTCTTTCCGGACTGTGGCTCGACCGTTCTCGCGGCACGGGTCTTGAGCAACTCGTAGGCGGATTCGCGGTCCACGGACTGATCATAGCGACCGCTCAGTGGCGAGCGGCCGAGCTGTTGTCGACGCTCGGTGGCAGTCAGCGCTCCCATGCGCGAGGCCGGTGGACGAATACGCGTGCGCTGCACCACGGTGGGCGCACCCTCATCATCCAGCGTCGACACCAGCGCCTCGCCAACCTTCAGTTCGGTAATTGCCTGGGCGGTATCCAACGCCGGGTTGGGCCGGAAAGTCTGTGCGGCAGCCCGCACCGCGCGCTGATCCTTGGGCGTGTAGGCGCGCAACGCGTGCTGCACCCGGTTGCCGAGTTGCCCCAGCACGTCCTCGGGTATGTCCATCGGATTCTGGCTGACGAAATAGACTCCGACGCCCTTGGAACGGATCAACCTCACAACCTGTTCGATCTTGTCGAGCAGCGCTCGCGGCGCCCGATCGAAGAGCAGGTGGGCCTCGTCGAAAAAGAACACCAGCCCAGGCCGATCGACATCCCCGACCTCCGGCAACTGTTCGAATAGTTCGGAAAGCAACCACAACAGAAAGGTCGTGTACAGACGCGGCATGGGCATCAGGGAGGTGGCATCGAGCACGCTGACCACGCCCTGCCCCGAGAAATCGTGGCGCATCAGGTCGGCGAGATCGAGAGTTGGTTCGCCAAAGAACTGACTCGCGCCCTGTTCCTCCAGCACCAGTACACGACGCTGTATCGCCGCGACACTGGCGCTTGGCAGGCTGCCGTATTCCGATTGCAGCTCGCGACGGCTGGTGGAGATCCAGCCCAACATGGCGCGCAGATCCTTGAGGTCGAGCAGCAGCAAACCCTGGTCGTCAGCTATCCTGAAAGCCACATAGAGCACACCCGACTGGGTTTCGTTGAGTTCCATCAGGTTGCCGAGGATCAACGGCCCCATATCCGAAATGGTGGCTCGCACCGGGTGCCCGTTGCGCCCGAACA
>CBDVAK010000168.1:0-7396 GCA_965371945.1 uncultured Candidatus Competibacteraceae bacterium | reverse complement strand
GAGTTCACCATGCACGCGGAACGATTGATTCTGCATACCGACAAAAATGGGCATCTGATTGAGCGACCTACGCTCCCTGCCAATGCAACCGTGGAGGCGATATTTCTCCTCGATAAGCCGGCCCAACCCGGGCGCCGCCAGCCGCCGGCATCCATTGCGGGTAAGGGAAAGACGCTGGGCGACATTGTGTCTCCGGTTGTCGATGCCGAGGATTGGGAATGCCTGAAGTGATCGTACTGGATAGCCACCTGTGGTTCTGGTGGATCAGTCAGGAGCACGACCGCTTCCCGGCGCACTGGCAATCCCTGATCGAGGAGGCTGATCGGGTTGGGGTGAGCGCGGTCTCCACCGTTCTTTGACCCAGCGTATGCTAGGCCATGCCGATAGCCGGGCCCGGCAGATATCCGTGATCAGGAAGTGTGTGTGAAATTCTATCGCCGGGCACACTTGCCAATCGCGGGATGCTGAGCCCTGGCGCCGCACGCGGCGTGGAACCGGTCGCCGGTGTGTTGCTCGGGCTGCTCATACTGATGGCGGTTCTGCACGGTTCGGTGCGCTGGTTTCCGCCCTGGCCGGCCGGTTTGGTGGCCTGGATTGCGGGGTGGTTGCTGTGGGGGAGGGCTTCCGGCGGTCAGCGTATCCAGGTGTTGATTCTGTCCGGCCTGGGCGTGATCGGTCTGCTGTGGGGATGGTGGCGTGGTGTCAACCCGGATCTGATTCGGGTTCTGGACCAGAATCATGCCTTGCTGGCGATGCTCGCTGCCGTCACTTTCCTGCGTCTGGTCAGCCTTCCCGGTAGCACCAGCCGGCAGGAGGACGCGTCCGGCTGGTCCGCCTATCTTCGTACTCTGACGGGAATCCATTTCTTCGGTGCCGCCATAAACCTGTCGGCGGTCGCTATCATCGGGGATCGGTTGGTAGTCAACGGAACACTGGATCGCCGCACTGGCGTGTTAGTCTCCCGCGGGTTCTCCGCGGCATCGATATGGTCACCATTCTTCGCCGGCATGGCGGTAGTGCTGACCTATACTCCTGATGCGGATATTGCGGTGTTGATTGGTGTCGGGCTGCCCCTGGCCCTCACTGGACTGACCTATACATTTGTTCGTGAGTTGCTGGCTGACCGCAAACACCTCGAGGGATTTCACGGTTACCCCGTTCGTTTCGAGAGCTTGTGGATTCCGGGGTTACTTGCGGCAAGCGTTTTCCTCACCCATCTGTTGCTGCCCGAATGGTCGATTCTGACCACGATAAGTCTGCTGGCACCGGTACTGAGTCTGTTGATCCTGGGAGGACGTGCCGGCGTTACTGGTGTGGCGGTCGGGATTCGTGATCATGTGCTGAAGCAGCTGCCTGGGATGTACAGTGAGTTGCTATTGTTTCTGGCCGCCGGAGTGTTGGCAGTCGGATTGTCCAGCGTCCTTTCCAGTTATACGGACTGGATTCCGTTTGCAACATTCACGGGTACCGCGGCTAGCGTGACGTTGGTTACCATGGTGATGCTGGCGGCGGCTGGTGTACATCCCGTCATCACCGTGTCGGTGGTTGCGACCTGGCTGGCACCTCTGAAACCCGAACCAACCCTGCTGGCCATGATGTTCTTGATGGCCTGGGGCATCGGTGTCGCGGCCAGCCCGTTGTCTGCCACTCACTTGATGATGCAAGGCCGCTACGGCATCCCTGGTTGGCGCTTCTTTGGCTGGAACCTGGACTACTGTCTGGTTCTTCTGCTGTTGGCCGTGGGAATCTTGCAAGGCTATGCACGAATCTGACTGAGGACTCGCACAGTGGGCCGCGGTCAGATTGCTGCGTTCGGACACCTGGTTCAGTTCCCCTGGGTGGTTCGCATATCGCGAAATGACACCATATCAGGCGGGACCTGGGAGTAGTAATGGTGCCAATCGAATTCAGTTTGGAGTGCGTCTGAAAATAGGCGGAAAATCAATTGAATATGGAACATGCTCGGAAATCACCGAGAGGTTCTTGAACGATTCGGACAGGTATCAACCGGGTCTTTCAGGTAGTCATTGAACGAATCGTTCAAGCTTGGCGTCCGCCAGCCCTGAACAATTCGAACCACTGCAAGGTGCTTGACGACACGCCTCGTGCAGGCGGCTGCGCAATCACCACTGACTTTCGCTAGAATGACCATAGAAATGTCCATAGAATGAGCCCGGTCGTGGACAACTTGGTGGGGAATAGTGTGGATAGCGCCTCGATCACCCTGGAGAGAGTCGATCTCGATCGGCTTTTCGATGCCTTGTGTGAGGCGGGCTATGAGCTGAAAGGCCCGACCGTTCGGGACGGTGCGATCGTCTATGAACGCATTCGCACAGCGCTGGATTTGCCCATCGGCTGGACGGATCGGCAGGATGCCGCGTCCTACCGGCTGCAGCGCCGGTCCGACCAGGCCTGTTTCGGGTTCGTGGTGGGACCGCACTCCTGGAAGCGTTTCCTGTTTCCTGCTGAACTGCGGCTGTGGTCCGCACGGCGTACCAGCAGCGGTTTCGAAGTCAACAGCGAGCACGATGCACCCAAGCTTGCCCTGATCGGCGTGCGCGCCTGCGAACTGGCAGCTATCGCCATTCAGGACAAGGTGTTCATGGGTGGTGAGCACCGGGAAGCTGACTACTCGCGGCGTAGAGGCAACGTCTTTCTGGTTGCGGTCAACTGCACCGAGGCCGGCAGCACCTGTTTTTGCGTCTCGATGGACACGGGACCGACCGTGAGTTCCGGCTACGATCTGGCGCTGACGGAGGTGATCGATGCGCCTCGCCACTACTTTGTCGTGCGTGCCGGAAGTGACGAGGGGCGGTCGATACTCCAGGCGCTGCCCGGTCGGTGTAGCACCGCGGCGGAGCTGGGTTGCGCCGCAGCCGGCGAACAGCGTGCCAGCGGGCAGATGGGTCGGCACCTGGAAACCGACGGGCTGCCCGATTTGTTGGCTCAAGTCGCCAACCATCCCCACTGGGACGACGTCGCCGAGCGTTGCCTGAGCTGTGCCAACTGCACGATGGTCTGCCCGACCTGTTTCTGCCACGACGTCGAGGACGTCATCGACCTGACCGGGGACCACGCCGAGCGCTGGCGCCGATGGGACTCATGCTTCAATGGCGACTACTCCTACATCCACGGGGGCCTCATGCGCCCATCGACTCGTGGTCGCTATCGCCAATGGCTGACACACAAGCTTGGAACCTGGCATGAGCAGTTTGGAAGCTCGGGGTGTGTGGGGTGCGGCCGGTGTATCACCTGGTGCCCGGTGGGCATCGATATCACCGCTGAGGTCCGTGCCCTGCGTTCGCAAGAGCACAAGGTGACCGAGGAGCAATCGTCGTGATCAAAACCCTCAAACCCACTATCCAGGCGCAGCCATTCTTTACCGGATTCTCGGAGGAAATGACCGATTTGATCGTCGGCTGTGCGCAGAATGTTCGATACAGGAAGGACGAGCATCTGATCCGCGAAGGAGAGCCGGCCAACGAGTTTTTCCTGATTCGCGAAGGGAGGGTTGCGCTTTCGATTCATGGCGCTCAATACGGCAAGCTCGTCGTAGAGACGCTCGATGCCGGTGACATGGTCGGCTGGTCCTGGTTGGTACCCCCCTATCGCGCCCGTTTCGATGCGGTTGCCCTTGGGGATACCAGAGTGCTGCGTTTCGACGGTCAGTGTCTGCGCGGTAAGTGCGAGCAAGACCCCGCCACCGGCTACGAGCTGTTGAAGCGGGTGAGCAGAACGCTGGCCGAGCGGCTGGAGAGCGCGCGAGTTCAACTGATGGACGTGTACGGTCGCACGCATGGTGTCTGAGTCACCATCCCGCGACGGCATCGACCCGATGGTGCCGATACCGTATCGGGTGGCTGGCCGCCGGCGCGAGCTCGACGATACGGTGACACTTGAGCTCAAACCTGTGCGCGGGCCGGGGATCGGTTCTTTTCTGCCCGGCCAGTTCAACATGCTCTACGTGTTCGGAGTCGGTGAGGTCCCGATCTCGGTCAGCGGTGATCCATGTCATCCTGAAGCCCTGGTGCACACGACACGTGCCGTGGGCAAGGTGTCCGAGGCGCTGTGCCGGCTACGCGCCGGGGACACGCTCGGTGTACGTGGGCCATTTGGAAGCACATGGCCACTGCAGGCGATGCGCGACCGGGACGTTGTCATAGTGGCAGGCGGGATTGGTCTCGCGCCACTGCGTCCGGCTATCTATCACCTGACGCAGCACGGACAACTGCATGGGCGTGTGTCGATTCTGATCGGCGCACGAGCACCCGATCAGATCTTGTTCACCGACGAATACGAACGATGGCGACAGGCTGGGGCGAGGGTATTGACCACGGTCGACCGCGCCGGTCAGGGCTGGACGGGTTCGATTGGTGTTGTGACCGACCTGGTGTCCCAGGCCGCCTTCGATCCGGCCAGGACCGTGGCGTTGGTGTGCGGTCCGGAGATCATGATGCGGTTCGTGGCGCAGAGACTTCTGGGCGCCGGGGTCGCCACCTCCGATGTGTATATGACCATGGAACGCAACATGAAGTGTGCTGTAGGGTTGTGCGGGCACTGTCAGTATGGCGCCGATTTCGTTTGCAAGGACGGTCCGGTGTTTTCGTTCTCGCGTGTCCAAGAGCGCCTTTTCATCCCGGAGATCTGATGCGCAAGCCCCGACTGGCGGTTTACAAGTTTGCGTCCTGCGATGGTTGCCAGCTCAGCTTGCTCGATTGCGAGGACGAGCTGCTGGCAATCGCCGGCGAGATCGAGATCGCCAACTTTCCGGAGGCGTCGAGCGCGGTGATCGACGGCCCGTATGACCTGACCCTGGTCGAGGGCTCGGTGACCACGGCCCACGACCGCGAACGAATTCAGGAGGTGCGCCGACAGTCCGGCTATCTGGTCACCATCGGCGCCTGTGCCACGGCCGGCGGCATCCAGGCGCTGCGAAACTTCAAGGACGTCAAAGAATTCGCGCGGCTGGTCTACGCCCGGCCTGATTACATCGATACGCTGGAGACTTCGTCAGCGATTGCGGATCACGTCCGGGTTGATTTCGAACTGCGGGGTTGCCCGATCAGCAAGCGCCAGTTGCTGGAGGTCATCATCTCGTTCCTGCACGGAAAACGGCCCGGCGTGCCCGATCACAGCCTGTGTGTCGACTGCAAGCGGGCCGGCATCGTGTGTATCAGCGTCGCAGCCGGGGTCGCTTGTCTCGGGCCGGTGACGCACACCGGTTGTGGTGTGCTGTGTCCCAGCTTCGACAGGGGGTGTTACGGTTGCTTTGGCCCCAGGGAGCGAGCGAACACGGCAGCGCTCGCGGCGGACTTCAGGAAGCGTGGGCTACGCGAGGCCGAAATGCTGCGTCTGTTTCGCACCTACAATGCCGCGGCACCGGAGTTCGAGCAAGAGAGCAGGCGCCATGACCACCAAGACCATTGAGGTACGGTATCTGGCACGGGTGGAAGGCGAGGGATCCCTTTACCTGAAGATCCGGGATCGCCGGGTTGAGGAAGCCAAGCTGAAAATCTTCGAGCCGCCGCGCTTCTTCGAGGCGCTACTGCGCGGCCGTGATTTTCGCGAGGCCCCGGATATCACCGCAAGAATCTGTGGTATCTGCCCGGTGGCTTATCTGATGTCGGCCTGCCACGCCATGGAGATGATCTGTGGAGTGGAGGTCGGTGGTCAGCTACGTGCGTTGCGTCGTCTTCTCTATTGCGGTGAGTGGATCGAGAGTCATGCTTTGCACATATTCATGCTCCATGCACCTGACTTTTTGGGCTTTGACGATGCCATCCAGATGGCCGGCGTGCATCGTGGTCTGGTCGAGAACGGGCTGCGTTTGAAGCGACTCGGCAATCGCATCATCGCGCTGCTTGGTGGTCGCGAGATCCACCCGATCAACATCAAGGTTGGTGGGTTCTACAAAGTGCCACGCCGCGAGGCGCTGGAACCACTCAGGGATGAGCTGCGCTGGGCCCTGGACTGTAGCATGGAGCTGATGCCGGTTCTGCGGCAGCTGGAGTTCCCCGAGTTCGAGCAGGACTACGAGTACGTTTGCCTGCGACACCCTGACGAGTACCCGCTCAACGAGGGGCGCCTGGTCTCGAATCTTGGCATCGACGTGCCGGTGAGCGAGTACGATCTGGTGCTGGCCGAATTCCAGGTGCCTCACTCGACCTCGCTGCACAGTGAGGTGGTCGGTCGCGGTCCCGCCCACCTGGGTCCAATGGCGCGCTATAACATGAATCACGACCGGCTGGGTCCGGCCGCACGGCAGGCTGCGTCTGCCGCGGGTTTGGGTGATCACTGTCACAACCCGTTCAAGAGCATCCTGGTGCGTATGGTCGAGGTGGTCTTCGCCATCGAAGAGGCGCTGCGCATCATCGAAAACTACGAGCCACCATCCAAGCCGTCGATGGCGGTTGAACCCAGGGCGGGTACCGGTTACGGCGCCACCGAGGCACCCAGGGGCGTTTGCTATCAGCGCTACACCATCAATTCACGGGGCATCATTCGGGATTGCAAAATCGTTGCGCCCACCTCGGTAAACCAGGCGGTCATCGAGCGTGACCTGTTCCGTTTCGCAAGCTCGCGAATCGACCTGGCGGATCAGGAGATGCAGCACCAGTGCGAGCAGGCCATACGTAACTACGACCCCTGTATCTCCTGTTCCTGCCACTTCCTGAAACTTACCGTGGATCGCGACTGAGACGATGGTTGGCAGCCGTCCATTGGTGGTCGGCATCGGCAATGATCACCGTGGTGACGACGCGGCGGGGTTGCTGACGGTCCGTGCGTTGCGGTCTCTGATCGCAGGCAATGATCTGGCCGAGATCGTGGAGCACCGTGGCGACGGCGTGTCGTTGATAGAACTCTGGGACGGATGGCCCTGGGTGATTCTGGTCGACGCGGTTCGGACCGACACTTTGCCGGGTCGGCTGATACGGGTCGATGCCAGCGAGCGAGCAATCGAGGTGGTGGGGGAACCGGGTTCCACGCATGCTTTCGGTCCGGCCGGCGCCATCGAGTTGGCGCGCTGCCTTGGTCGGTTGCCTCGGAGAGTTGACGTTTTCGGAATTACCGGCAGCGTATTCTCGATGGGTGCGCAGGCGCACAGCGCCGTCCGGGTAGCCTCCCGGGCTGTAGCGATCGCCATTGCCGAGGTGATCGAGCGTCCCGTCGTGGTTTGATTCCGGACCTGAACGAATCGACCCATCGGGGGGCTGAGCGCCTTGGATGGGATGTTCACCGCAACGCCCGAATGGTTGTTACCGGTCGGCGGATTGCCCGCCATCTCACGGAAACTAGGGAAACTAGGGTCAGTTCTAACATTCCAACATACCGAAGATGGGCCGAAGATGGGGTCGGACCTGCGCAACGCGCTGAACCATATCAGGTTCGTTCCTGT
>CBDVAK010000167.1:0-7447 GCA_965371945.1 uncultured Candidatus Competibacteraceae bacterium | reverse complement strand
CCGATCAACTGGATGACCATGAACTGCATCATGCCGATATAGATGTCCTTGAGATCCCATTCGGGGACGACCCCCTTGAGGAAGTAGGCGGAAAGGGCCACCGGTGGCGACAGCCATGCGGTTTGCAGGTTCACCGCGACCAGGATGCCGAACCAGGTCAGGTTGACATCCAGCTTCTCCAGTGCCGGGATCAGGATGGGCACGATGATGAGTACGATGGGCACCCATTCGAGTGGCCAGCCGAGCAGGAAGATCAGCGCCATGATGATCAACAGTACCTGCATCTGGCTGAGATCCATCTGTAACAGGTACTCGGTCAGCATGGTTGGGGTTCCAAGCCTCGAAAAGACCGCGCCGAAGAAGTTGGATGCCGCGACCAGAAACAGGATCAGCACCGAGATCTCCAGTGTCTTGATGAGCGCTTTATACAGACGCGATGCGTTCATGCGCCGGTAGACGAGGGTCAGAAAGAAGGCGCCGACGGCTCCGCAGGCAGCGCCTTCGGTCGGCGTTGCCCAACCGAGCACGATGGAGCCGAGCGCGAAACCAACCAGCAGCGAGGGTGGCACCAAGCCGAGAAAGAACTCGCGCGCCACCACCGTCCAGTCGTTGGCCCGTTCATCCATGGGCAAGGCGGGCCCGAGTGAGGGATTGATCCAGCAGCGTATCAGGGCATAGGCCGTGTACATGAAGGCCAGCATCACACCCGGTATGATCGCCGCGGCGAACAGGTCGGTGACCGGCACCTGCAGCACCGGACCCATGACCACCAGCATGATGGAAGGCGGGATGAGGATGCCGAGCGTGCCTCCGGCGGTGATGGTGCCTGCGGCCAGGCGTACGTCGTAACCGGAGCGCTTCATGGAGCCGGCGGCCATGATGCCGAGAATGGTGACCGATGCGCCGACGATGCCGGTGGCCGCCGCGAAGATGGTCGAAACGAACAGCACCGCGATATAGAGCGAGCCGCGGGTCGAGGCCAGCATCAGTTGTACTGCCCGGAACAGGCGTTCCATCAGCCCGGCCTGCTCCATCATGATGCCCATGAATACAAACAGGGGCACTGCCGCCAGTGTCTGTTCGAGCATGATGTTGTTGAACTGCAGCGCCATCAGAAAAAACACCAGCTTGGCGCCGAAGCCCCAGGCGCCGAACACGAAACCGAGAAAAATGAGCGTGAACGAGATCGGAAAACCAACGAAGATGGCCGCCAGCATCACGGCAATCATGATCATGCCGATGATTTCGGGGCTCATGTGGGCCACCTGTTATGCTTGATGGTATAGATGCATTTCAGGAGTTCCGAGACGGCCTGAAGGATGAGGAACAGCGCGCCCAGCGGCATCGCTGTTCGCGCCGGCGCCAGCGGCGCCATCCAGGCCGTGTCCATCGATCGCTCCCACTTCACCCAGGCGTCCAGGGAGTACTCGAAAGATATCCACAAGAAGAACATCATGCCGGGGAAGAACAGGCACAGGTAAAGCAGGGCATCCACCAAGGCCTGGGTGCGTGGCTGCCACAGGCGGTAGAGGAAATCGGCTCGAATGTGTACGCCGCGCATCAGCGCGTAGCCGGCGCCGAGCATGAACATGGCGCCGTAGAGCATCCGGCTGACGTCGTAGGCCCAATCGGTCGGTGCAACGAACAGTTTGCGCGCGACCACTTCGTAGACCATGGCCAGGGCAAGCGGAATCAGCGCGAGGCAGGTGATGCGCCCGACCCACAGGCTGAATGTATCGAGCACCGTGATGGTCTTGCGCATCCCACCGGGCATATCTTCCGGCAAATCGCCGGCAGCGCTGTTTCGTCGCTCTGCGATGAGTTCGTCGGAAATATCGAGACCGTCGCGGCCAGTCGCCATGCTTGTCCTCCCCCGGCCGGTCGCAATGGACCACCCAAGCCGTGCAAGAAAGCGGGCGCGGAGCGGCGCTGATGCCGCCCCGCACCCGCATACACGCTATTGCTTGAGGCTGTCGGCGTAGGCTTTGCCGAGTTTCGCATTGGAGGTCTGGGCACCGGCCCAGAACGGCACCGCTATTTCAGCGAAATCCTTTTGCGATTGCCACACTTCCGCGAAGAACTCGTTGTCCGCGGCGTTTTTCTCGAGGCTGGCACGGGCTGCGTCCATGTATACCTTGAAGTAGTCGGGCGGCGTGTCGTGCAGTTGCACACCCCAATTCTCGGTCAGGTCCTTGAGCGCTTTGCCGTTTTCGTAGATACGATAGCTCATCGATTTCGACAGCGAGGCATTCGCCGCCACCTCGATGGCCTTTTGCTGCATTGGCGTCAGGCTGTTGTAAACGTCGCCGTTGATATAGAGGTCAGCGTTGACCACCACTTGATGCAGACCCTGCAGGTAATAGTGTTTCAGCACTTTCTGAAAACCGAATACCGAGTCGGGTTTCGGGCAACACCACTCGGCTGCGTCGATCACGCCCTTTTCGAGTGCCGGCAGTATGTCACCACCACCCATGGCCACCGAGGCGACACCGATGTCCCTGTAGGTCTGGCCAGGAATGCCCGGCGGGGCGCGAAAGCGGTATTTGCGAAAATCCTCCATCGAATTGATGGGTTCCTTGAACCAGCCCAGCGCCTCGGGACCGACGGGTTGCAACATGAACCCCTTGATGTTGACGCCCATCTCCTCCCATAGCCGATCATAGAGTTCGCGACCGCCGGCGTACTGAAACCACGACAAGAAAGCGATGTTGTCGATGCCCACCCCGGCGCCGGCAACTGGCGACCCAAACAACATGGCGGCTGGATGTTTGCCGGACCAGTAGTGCGTCCAGGCGAAGCCACCCTCGATCAGGCCCTTGTCAACAGCATCCAGGGTTTCCTTGACACCGACCACCGCGCCGGCCGGCAGTATTTCGAATGTGACCTCGCCGTTGGTCAGGTCACTGACGTCTTGGGCGAAATCGTTGAGCATGTGTACTTCGTCGGCTTTGGCCGGTATCACCGATTGCACCCGGATGACGACCGGCTCGGCGTAACCTGCCGATGCCAGCGCCGACAGGGTTGCGCCGAGGGCGGCGCCCCTGGCCAGTTTCTTGAATCCAGTCATGGATCTTTTCCTCCTGTGGTGTGCGATTGTTTTGATGGTAGAGGCCCCGTGATTCCGACCACGTCGCACACGCGGACCGGGGGGCAGGGGAAACACCTAGCGTTTCCCGGTGTGGACGCTTTCAAAATGATTCAGGCACGGCGCGTGTCCTCGAGCACCATGTCAGCGGCTTTCTCTCCGATCATGATCGCCGGCGTATTGGTGTTGCCCGAAACGATGCGTGGCATGATCGAGCAATCCGCCACCCGTAAACCCTGGACACCGTGTACGCGCAGGCATGGATCAACCACGGAGTTGGGATCGATGCCCATCTTGCAGGTGCCGGTCGGGTGGTAGATGGTGGTGGCGGTGGAGCGCGCCCAGTCGAGCAGGGCTGCGTAGTCCTGGTCCGCTATTTCGGGCCCCGGCGCATGCTCCGCAGTCACCAGCGATTTGAGCGGCTCGTGGCAGGCGATGCGACGGGCGATGCGGATGCCTTCCACCAGGGTCTTGCAATCGGTGTCGGTGGCCAGGTAGTTGGGATGGATGGCGGGATGCTCGGCGGGATCATTCGACTGCAAACGGATCCTGCCGACACTCTCAGGGCGTAGTTGCAGTACCGAGGCGGTGAAGGCGGAGAAAGAGTGTGGCCCCTCGTCGATGCGATCGGCGCTGAAAGGCTGCACGTGAAACTGGATGTCGGGTGTTTCCAGTTGCGGTCGTGTTTTCAGAAAGCCGGCCCCGAGGCTGGCGGCCATGGTCATGGGACCACTACGGGTTAGTACATAGCGCAGGCCGATCAGAACCTGCTTGAAGAGGTTGTCGATCTCCACGTTGATGGTGGAAGCCGTGCAGCGAAACACCGGGCGTGCCTGCAGATGATCCTGCAGATTGCCCCCTACGCCCGGCAGGTCATGACGCACCTCGATGCCGTGTTCGCGCAGATGCTCCTGCGGTCCAAAACCCGACAGCATCATCAGTTGTGGCGAGCCGATGGCGCCAGCGCTCAGGATCACCTCGCGACGTGCCCGTATCACCTGCGCTTTACCCCCAATCTCGGCACGTACCCCCGTCACTTGGCACCCGCTCCCTTCCAGACTGAGCACCCGGGCCCCGGTCAACACGGACAGATTCGATCGCTTCATGGCCGGGCGTAAATATGCCACTGCGCTGCTGCAACGGCGCCCTTTGCGGGTCGTCATCTGGAAATAGGCCACCCCTTCCTGATCAGCGCCATTGTAGTCGCTCGCGCGGCGATACCCGCTGTTGCAGGCCGCCGCAAGCCAGGCGTCCATGATCGGCCGCCTCACCAGCGTCCTCGACACCGACAGCGGCCCGTCGCCACCCCGGTAGGAATCCGCGCCGCCTTCCCAGTTTTCCAGCCGCTTGAACAATGGCAGCACGTCGTCCCACCCCCAGCCATCATTGCCCAGATCACGCCAGTGGTCGTAATCACCTGGCTGACCGCGCACGTGGAGCAATCCGTTGATCGAGCTCGAACCGCCCAGTACGCGGCCACGCGGCCATTTGATCGAGCGCCCGTTCAGGCCCTCGTCCGGCTGTGTCTGGTAGCACCAGTCCGTGCGCGGGTTGCCCATCGTCTTGAAGTAGCCGACAGGGATGTGAATCCACGGGTAGTTGTCCCTGCCGCCCGCCTCGAGCACCACAACGCTGTACTTGCCACTGGCGGACAGTCGATTGGCGAGCACACAGCCCGCCGAGCCGGCGCCGACGATGACAAAGTCAAACTCCAAGAACCGGACCCTCGTTTCTCAAGGCGTCACTTAAAGATAGAGGCTTTCGGCGCTAATGCCAGCTATAGCCGTCACACGCCCGGGATGGTGGCGGGTGCCCAACTGTTCAGAACGGAAACAGCCGCGGCACCATCAGCAGCGTGATCGCCATGGCCAGCAATTGCAGCGGCACGCCGAGCTTCACGAAGTCATTGAAGCGGTAGCTGCCGGGACCCAGCACCAGCGTATTGACCGGGGAGGCCATGGGGGTCGAGAAAGCCGTCGATGCGGCCAGGGCGACGGTCATCAGCAACGGGTAGGGGGATACCCCCATGCTGATTGCGGTACCGACCGCGATGGGGGCTACCAGCACGGTGGTTGCGGTATTGGATATGAACTGACTGAATACCGAAGTCAACAGGAACAAGCCGGCCATGAGTACCATCGGACCCAGATCACCGATCCCGCTCACCAGTCCTTTGACGATCAACTCCAGCGCGCCGGTCTTGTCGAGGGCTGTCGCCATCGGCAGCATTCCGGCGATGAGTACCACGCTCTGCCAATTGATTGCCTTGTAAGCACCTTCCATGGTAACGCAGCGTGTGAGCACCATGGCCAGAGCGGCGATCAAGACCGCGGTGACGGTGGGTACGATGGTGAAGGTCATCATCACCAGCATGGCGGCGACGATGGCCAGAGCCCGGGGGGCCCGCCGCCGGTAAGGCGCCACCTCGTCCATCTCCCGCGGCAGCGTCAGTACCGAGAAGTGGCGTTGATTGCTTTGCAGGAGGTCGATCTGGCGCCAGCCGCCACCGACCAGCAGTGAGTCTCCAAACTCCAGGCGTGTGTTGAGGAAATCCGTTGGCGACGGTTGACCCTTGCGCAGGATGGCCAATACCGAGAGGCCGTTTCGTTCGCGAAAACGGGCCTCCTTGATGGTGTGTCCGATCAACTCCGAGCGGGGCGTCAGCAGGACCTCGGCCAGGCCCAGTTCCCGGGCCACGATCTTCTGGCGTGATGCGGTAAGGACGACCGGCTGCAGGTTCGCAAGCGATTCGATCATGTTGTCGATCTCCGCTTGCGCGCCAACCACGTAGATGACGTCGTCGGGCTCGTACACCGTGTGTATGAGCGCCGGACGGATTTCGGTCTTGCCCTGCCGCTTGCGCTCGATGCCAACAACGGTGACGCCGAAGCGCGTACGTAGCAGCGCCTGACCGACTGTGGCGCCGACCAGAGGTGATCCGGTGCCGACGCGGATACACCGCAAGCGGTCGCCAAGATCGTAGGAGTCGATCAGATCCTGCAAAGACAGGCGGTCCTGCTGCCGGCCCTCAGGGTCGGCGTCGCGGGGCATCAGGACACGCCGCATCAGAACGACGAACGCGATGACAGCCGACAACACCAGCAGCCCGATGGGTGTGAAACTGAAGAAATTGAACGGTGCCAGCCCCCGGTCGCTCAATTGCTGGCTCACCACCAGGTTGGGAGGTGTGCCGATCAGTGTCAGCATGCCTCCAACCGATCCGGCGAACGCCATGGGCATGAGCAGCCGTGATGGGGCGATGCCTGACTTGGTGGCCAGGTTGAGGGCGACAGGGATAAAGATTGCCACTGCCCCGGTGTTACTCATAAAGGCGGATAGTCCCGCCACCACCAGCATCAGCAGGATGAGCAGGCGTGTCTCGCTGGTGCCGGCTATCTCCACCAGCCAGTTGCCGATTGAGAAGGCGACCCCGGTGCGAAACAGCCCTTCGCCTACCACGAACAAACCGGCGATCATCACCACCAGGGGGTCGCCAAATCCCGCCAGAGCTTCGGCCGGGGAAAGCAGCCCGCTCAGCAGCAGGGCCAGGATCACCATGATCGCCACGACATCCATCCGCAGGCGGTCGCTCGCGAACAGCGCGACCGTCACCAGCAACAGCCCTGAAACGAACAGGATTTCACCTGTCATCACTACACTCCGTCGGATTTCCCCGCAGTGGATTCAGTCAGTTCCCGAAAACCTGCGCGCGACAGGTATAGTACGTCGAGGTCGGCAGGCAAGTACCGCCTCGGAACACAGGAAGGCTATCGAATATGGTGAGAGTGCTGTTTGTATGCATGGGTAACATCTGCCGATCTCCAACGGCGGAAGGTGTGTTTCGGGCGCTGGTCGAGCGCGTGGCGCCTGACCAAGGGATCGAGACCGATTCTGCCGGGACCCACGCTTTCCACGTGGGCAACCCACCGGATCGGCGCGCACAGCAGGCAGCGGCGAGGCGCGGCGTCGATCTCGGTGATTTGCGATCGCGACAGGTTCGGGACGAGGATTTCGAAGCGTTTGACTATTTACTGGCGATGGATGACGACAACTATCAGTTGTTGATGGAACGTTCCCCGGATCCGGCGTCGCGGTCGAAGGTGCGGTTGTTGATGGAATTCGCCATACCGGAATCGGAGCGCGAGGTACCCGACCCCTATTACGGAGGGCTCAACGGCTTCGAACGGGTACTGGATCTGGTCGAGGTCGCCGCACAGGGGCTGCTCGAACAGCTACGTCGGGATCACGATTTGCGCTGACGATCGCAGGCCAGATGCAGGGCCCATATGAGCCCTGCATCGTGATTCACGTCAGCTGGTTTTCTCGGCATCTGTCGCCGGTGGCGCCGGACTGACCTGCGTC
>CBDVAK010000166.1:0-7459 GCA_965371945.1 uncultured Candidatus Competibacteraceae bacterium | reverse complement strand
ACGACAGATCTACATAACACGCTATAATAATCGGCTTTTGCTTATTCAGACGGTATTTCCTAGCATGCGTAACATTGCCATCATTGCCCACGTCGATCACGGCAAGACCACGCTGGTCGACCAACTCCTGAGGCAATCGGGTACGCTCGACAGCCGCGCCGACATTCCGGACCGGGTCATGGACTCCAATGATCTGGAACGCGAGCGCGGGATCACCATCCTGTCAAAGAATACCGCCATTACCTGGCGCGATGAACGCATCAACATCGTCGATACCCCCGGGCACGCCGATTTCGGCGGCGAGGTGGAGCGAATCCTGTCGATGGTCGACTCCGTATTGCTGCTTATCGATGCGGTCGAGGGCCCCATGCCACAAACCCGGTTCGTGACCCGCAAAGCCTTCGAGTGCGGTCTCAGGCCCATAGTGGTGGTCAACAAGATAGACCGCGATGGCGCCCGGCCCGACTGGGTCGTCGACCAGACGTTCGATCTTTTCGATAGCCTGGGCGCCACCGACCAGCAGCTCGATTTCCCGGTGGTCTACAGCTCCGCGCTGCAAGGCTATGCCTCGCTGGACAGCCACACGCGTGAAGGGGACATGACCCCGCTGTTCGAGGCCATCGTGGAACACTGTCCGGCCCCCGACGTGGACCACGACGGCGCGTTCCAGATGCAGATTTCAACGCTCGACTATTCCAGCTATGTGGGAGCCATCTGTATCGGGCGGATCAGCCGCGGCACCATCCGCAGCAACACTGCGGTCACAGTGGTATCGACGGACGGTCTCCAGCGTCGCGCCCGCGTCCTGCAAGTTTTTCAGTTGCTGGGGCTTAAACGCCTCGAGGTCCCCGAAGCCGACGCCGGCGATATCGTCGCTGTTACCGGGATCGAGCATCCGGCCATCTCCGATACCATCTGCGACCCCGCGCAACCGCAGGCATTGCAGCCGCTCAATGTCGACGAGCCCACGGTCAGCATGACCCTGGGCGTCAACAACTCCCCGTTCGCCGGTCGTGACGGCAAGTACCTGACCTCCCGGCAGATCCGCGAACGGCTCGACCGGGAACTGATCCGCAATGTGGCCCTGCGGGTGGCGGATACCGAAGATCCGGACCGCTTCGTGGTGTCCGGCCGGGGCGAGCTGCATTTGTCGATATTGCTGGAAACCATGCGTCGTGAGGGCTACGAGCTCGCGGTCTCCAGACCCGTAGTGATTTTTCGCGAGCACGACGGAGAGCGTCAGGAACCCTACGAACAGTTGACCGTCGATATCGAGGTTCAGCACCAGGGCGCGGTCATGGAGGCCCTGGGTGCTCGTGGCGGCGAACTGCAAGACATGACCGTGGAAGGCAGTGGCCGGGTGCGGCTTCAATTCAGCATCCCGACCCGCGGTCTGTTCGGGTTCCAGACAGAGTTTCTGACCACGACTTCCGGCACCGGGATCATGCATCATCTGTTCGACCGCTATGGCGCAATCCGCAAGGGACGGGTCGCGGGCCGCGGCAACGGCGTGCTGATCGCCAACGGCCAGGGCAAGGCAGTGGCATTCGCGCTGTTCAACCTGCAAGATCGTGGCAGGCTGTTCACGACGCCGGGACAAGACGTCTACGAAGGACAGGTGGTCGGCATTCACTCCCGCGACAACGACCTGGTCGTGAATCCCCTGAAGGCCAAACAACTGACCAATATCCGCGCCGCAGGCAAGGACGACAGCATCCTGTTGACACCGGCGCTGCGTCTGAGCCTCGAACAAGCCTTGCAGTTTATCGAGGATGACGAACTGGTGGAAATCACCCCTGCCGCGATACGCATACGCAAGCGCCACCTGAAAGCGCATGAGCGCAAGCGTGAAGCCCGCCTCAGCGCCTGAGCGCATCGTGCCGACGGACAAGGCGCCGGTGGGCCTGCGACTGGAACAAATCCTGCTTGACCAATAGCCGCGGCCTCGACGCAAGAATTCACCTCAAATGATCAAGAAACCAGACTCAACCAGGCTTGGCCTCGCGACGATCGCGAATCACGGGCAAGTTCCTGAAATACCGCTAAGGCCTGTCATCGAGGCTCGAAACTGATGTCTGGCGCGGAATTTCCCGGTTCCGACCTGGTCGAGTTGTTGCGCTGGCGTGCGGCCACCGACCCCGAAGATACGGCGTTTACATTCTTAGCGGACGGTGAGAACGAGGAATCAAGCTGCAGTTACCAGCAACTGGATCTAGGCGCGCGTAGCATTGCCGCCCAGTTGCAGGAACGCACCAGCCGGGGTGACCGAATCCTGTTGCTGTTTCCCATCGGTCTGGCCTATATCGCCGCCTATTTCGGTTGCCTCTACGCCAACGTCATCGCAGTGCCGGCGTATCCGCCGCGCACCCGCAAGGCGTTGCCGAAGCTGGAATCACTGGTCGTCGATGCCGGGGCACGGTTGGCACTCACCAGCTCCGAACTGGCGAACCGGTTTCGCGACACCCTGGACCCGGACAGCCGACTGGCCGGGCTGCACTGGCTGGCGCCCGTGCCTGCCCACGAGACCATCGCGGCTGGTTGGCAATGCCCGAACGTCTCAGCCAGCGACATCGCATTCCTGCAGTACACCTCCGGCTCCACCTCGGCACCGCGAGGTGTCATGGTCAGCCACCACAACCTGCTCAGCAATCAGCGCATGATCAGGAGATCGTTCGATCACGACGTCAGCACCACGGCGGTAAGCTGGTTGCCGCTCTACCACGACATGGGTCTGATCGGCAGCGTCATCCAACCACTCTTCGTCGGCAGCCGGTGCATCTTCATGCCGCCGATGGCCTTCATACAACAGCCGGTGCGTTGGCTGGCGGCCATCTCCCGATACCGTGCCACCAGCAGCGGCGGCCCCAACTTCGGCTACGAACTGTGCCTCAGCAGAATCAGCGACCAGCAGCTCGCGGATCTCGATCTGAGTTGCTGGTCGCTGGCGTTCAATGGTGCGGAGCCGGTGCGGGCCACCACCATGGAACGCTTTAGCAAGCGCTTCGCCGGTTGCGGTTTCGACAGCAAGGCCTTCTTTCCCTGCTACGGTCTTGCGGAGGCGACGCTGCTGGTCAGCGGTGGCCGGCGCGGCGGCGGCGCGCACTCCGAAACATTCGATCGTCCTGCCCTGGAACAGGGACGTGCCGTGCGCTCCCCCGACCCGGGCGCAACAACGCTGGTAGCCAGCGGCAGCTTTGATCCGGAACTGGACGCCCGCATCGTCGATCCCGACACCGCACAACCCTGTGCCGATGGTGACGTGGGGGAGATCTGGGTAGCGGGGGACAGCGTGGCGCAAGGCTATTGGGGCAACCCCGAATCCGGCGCCGGCACTTTCGGGGCGCGAATCGGCAACGATGACCGCAGTTACCTGCGCACCGGTGATCTGGGGTTCGTCTACGACCACCGGCTGTTTATCACCGGCAGGCTCAAGGACCTGATCGTCATCGCCGGTCGCAACATCTATCCCCAGGATGTGGAACTCACTGTCGAACTCGCTCACCCGGCGCTGCGGGCCGGCGGCTCCGCAGCTTTCAGCATAGAAGCAGACGGGGACGAAAAACTGGTGGTGGCCCAGGAGGTGGAGCGCCAAGCCATCCGCGGTCTGGACCGCGAACAGATCTTCACCCGAATCCGCGCGGCCATACAGCAGGCCCACGAGGTCGCGGTCCACGGTATCGTATTGCTGAAACCCGGCAGCCTGCCCAAGACCTCCAGCGGCAAAATCCAGCGTCATGCCGTCCGGCGCGACTACTTGCAGGAGGCATTCAAATCCATCGCGGCATGGCGACAGGCCGAACACCAACGATTCTCCGCACCGTCGCCGGTGTCCGAATATGGCGCCGGCGCGATGCCACCCCGCAACCCGGTGGAAAACGCCCTGGCCGACATCTGGCGGGAAGTCCTGCAGGTCGATTCCATCGGCGTGCACGACAACCTGCTGGAGTGGGGTGCACAATCCTTGCAGGCGACCCAGATCAGCCTGCGAATCCACACCACCCTGCAGATCGATGTGCCGCTGGCGATACTGCTGGAGCATGCCACCATCGCCGAACTCGCGGCCTGGATAGCGGACCATCAGGCGGACCGCACCGCTTCGGCACCAAGGCCGCTGACCCCGACTGGAACCAACACTCCGCCAGCCCTCACCTGGTCGCAGGAGCGCATGTGGTTCATCCACCAGATGCAGCCCGACAGCGCCGCCTACAACCTGGTTCTGGGTATGCGTTTCAGCGGTCCCATGGACGTCGACAGCTTGCAGCGGGCGCTCGACTTCATGGTAGAGCGCCATCAGCCACTGAGGACCGCGATCAAGACCATGGCCGGCGTCCCGGTAGTGGAAATCGCGGCATCCGGCCGCTGGCCTTTCGAAACAATCGACCTTGGCGGCGAACTGCCAGAAAGTCGTGAACAACTGATGCACACGCAAGCCACGCACAGAGCCAGCAAACCCTACGATCTGGCCAGCGGATCGCTGTTGAGCGCACAACTCTACCGCTACCAAGACCAGCGTCATGTGCTGATACTCAATATGCACCATGCCATCGCCGATGCCTGGTCTTTCGGAGTCATCGCCCGTGAACTCGGCGCCCTGTACGAGTCCTGTTCCAGGGGGCTGCCGAACCCACTGTCACCACTGCAGATTCAGTATGCTGATTTCGCCGCCTGGCAGCGCGCATGTTTCGACGACGTCGAGCTGCAGCGGCAGATGAGCTACTGGAAGCAGCAGCTCGCTGGCGTACCGGTACTAGCCCTGCCCACCGACCACCCGCGCCCGGCGGTGCAGGGACACCATGGCAGATTCATCAGCGAAATTCCGGACCCGGAGTTGCTGGACCGGGTCCGCGCCTTCAGTCAGCGACATGGCGTCACCCCCTTCATGACCATCCTGGCTGCGTTCCTCGCCGTGCTCAATCGCTACAGCGGGCAGGGCGATATCGCCGTGGGCACGCCGGTCGCCAACCGGCATCACATCGCCAGTGAAAGCCTGATCGGCACTTTCGTCAACACCCTGGTGATGCGCAATCAGCTCGCCGATGACCCGACGTTCGGCGAACTACTGACCCGAGTCCGCGACACCGCGCTGGCCGCCTACTCCCACCAGGACCTGCCGTTCGAACAACTGGTGGCCGAGTTGCAACCCACGCGCGACCTCAGCCACGCGCCCCTGTTCCAGATCATGGTCGACTACGTCAACATTCCGGCACCGGACAACCAGGTCGGAAACATGGTCTGGTCACTGGTCGATATCGATCGCAACGCATCGCAATTCGACCTCACACTGATGGTCATCGATACCCTCCCCGCGCAACGCATCAGTATCGAGTACAACACCGAGTTGTTCGACCAAGCGACCATCCGCAGGCTACTCAGACAACTGCAGGAACTGCTGGCAGACGCCGTCACCCATGCCGGCCACACGGTTTCCAAACTGCGCATACTGCCGGCAACGGAACGTGAGCGGCTGCTGCGCGGCTGGAACAGCACCGAGACTCCGGCAAACCTGGATATCTGTCTGCATCAGGCCATCGCGGATCAGGTCCGGCGTACTCCCGATGCCGTGGCCGCGGTATACGACGGGACTTTGCTCAGTTACGCCGATCTGGACCGCCAATCCAGCCGGCTGTGTGCGTACCTGCGCGGCCAGGGTGTCGAAAGCGGCCATCGGGTGGGCATCTGTCTGCACCGGTCGCTGGACATGCTGATCGCCCTGGTCGGCATCCTCAAGAGCGGCGCCGCATATGTTCCTCTGGATCCCGCGTTCCCACGCGAGCGGCTGCAGTACATGCTCGAAGACTGCGGTGCACAGGCGCTGGTTACCGATACCCGGCTCTCGCACTGGTTGCTGGACAGCATGAAGAACACACCGCCGCTGGTGTTGCTGGACAGTGACGCGGTGGCCATACAGGCTGCCGACACCGAGCGATTCCCGGTGCAGTACCCGGACGCACGGGAACTCGCGTACATCATCTACACATCCGGGTCCACCGGAGCACCCAAGGGTGTACAGATCCCCCACCGCGCGGTCATCAATTTTCTCAATTCGATGCGCCACACACCGGGTCTCGAGGCCGGCGATACATTGCTGTCGGTTACCACATTGTCGTTCGATATCGCGGTGCTGGAACTGTACCTGCCGCTGACCATCGGAGCCCGGGTGGAACTAGTGGGAAGGGAGATCGCCTACGATGGCAAGCGCCTGGCCCTGCGAATCGCGGAATCCGGCGCCACAGTCATGCAGGCGACACCCGCCACCTGGCGTATGTTGCTTGACAGTGGCTGGCAGGGCAGCACCGACCTCAAGGTACTGTGCGGCGGCGAGGCCCTGCCGCGTGATCTGGTGCAACGACTGTTACCTGTGGTCGGAAGCCTGTGGAACATGTACGGCCCGACCGAGACCACCGTGTGGTCGGCCACCGGGCGCATCACCGACGCCAACGACCCCATCTCGGTGGGCCGACCGATCGATAACACCCGTATCTATGTACTCGACGCACATCTGCAACCGGTGCCGACCGGAGCGATTGGCGAGCTGTGGATCGCTGGCGAGGGTCTGGCACGAGGCTATCTGGGACGGCCACAGCTAACCGCCGAGAAGTTCGTCACCGATCCCCACAGCCCCCATGCCGATGCCCGTATGTATGCCACCGGGGATCTGGCCCGCCATCTGGACGACGGCCGTCTGGAGGTGCTTGGCCGCAAAGATTTTCAAGTCAAGATACGCGGTTTTCGTATCGAGCTGGGTGAGATCGAAACTGCCCTGAACGATCTGCCCGGGGTGCGCCAGGCAGTCGTAGTCACCGTGGATGATCATTCGGGACTGAAAAGACTGATCGCGTATATTGCTCTGGACCACGACCTCGAAGAACCGCCGGATACCGCTACGCTGAGAAAATCATTGCTGGAGAAGCTACCCGACTACATGGTGCCCTCCCGCTTCCTGTTTCTGGAATCACTGCCGCTGACACCCAACGGCAAGATCGATCGCCTGGCACTGCCATCCCAGGACACGCTGGCGTCGATCGAGAGCAGCGAACTGGTGGCGCCCCGCACACCATTCGAACAGGCCATCGCGGACATTTTCGTCGAGCTGCTGGAACTCAAACAGATCGGAATTCACGATGATTTCTTTGTACTCGGTGGTCACTCGTTGATTGCAACTCGGGTGATTTCACGTATCCACACGTCTCTGCAGGTGGAACTCCCGCTGCGCGCCCTGTTCGAGAACCCGACGGTCGAGTCACTGGCACTGCTGGCCAGCGAGACCCGGGTTCGCAGTTCTGATGACGGCACCATGGAAGCCCTGATCGCGGAAATTGGCAACCTGTCCGATGAAGAAGTACAGGACCTGCTGGAACGCGAGCAAAAATAGCGCTTTGCGCGCTCCCGAATGATATGCTCCCGCCGTCGTCCGCGCTGCGACGCGGGCGTCGCTATGAGTTGTGGCCCCGAATTTGCT
>CBDVAK010000165.1:0-7486 GCA_965371945.1 uncultured Candidatus Competibacteraceae bacterium | reverse complement strand
CTGGGGGTGGTGCTGGCCTCGATAGCCGTGCTGGGCCTGATGGTGGCGGTGCTGTGGAGCGGCTGGCGATCCTACCAGGTGGAGGACACCCTGGGCGGGGTCATGGTGGAGACCGCCAAGACCACATCCATGGTCTTCATCATCCTCATCGGCGCCGCCATGCTCACCTCCGCATTTCGCGCCTTCGGCGGTGAGGAACTGGTCAAACATTTCCTCACCGGTCTGCCCGGTGGCTTCTGGATCCAGTTCATCGTGGTGATGGGGGTCATATTCCTGCTCGGGTTTTTTCTGGATTTTATCGAAATCGCGGTGGTGGTGGTGCCGATCGTGGCGCCGATCCTGCTGGCCGATCCGTCCGCCAATATCACCGCGGTGTGGCTGGGGGTGTTGGTCGGCCTCAATATCCAGACCTCGTTCCTGACACCGCCCTTTGGATTTGCGCTGTTCTATCTGCGTGGCGTCGCACCACCGTCGCTCAAGACCACCCAAATCTACAAAGGAGCCGCTGCTTTCATCGGGCTGCAATTGATCGGGCTTGCCATCGCCGGCGCCTTCCCGAGTCTGGTCAACTATCTGCCCAATCGCACCTATCTCACCTCGGAGACCGCGCCACCACCGATGAACCCGCGTCTGCAGGCCTGTCTGGAGCGTTACGTCTTCGAGGTCTACGCTGAACAGGGGCAGGAGATACGCGCCGCCATCACCACCGCCCGCCGCCTCGATTTGCGCATCGTGCCCGAAGATCTGCGCGGTGAACTGACCGACAGCTTCGACGCTGCCCGGAACACATTCGATCTTCTGACTGAAATCGAGACCACCGAAGCTGCGCTGGCGGAATACGCGCCGGGGTATCGCCCCCTCCACCATCAGGTCCGCAGACTGCAGTCCAATGCCCGCAAGTACGACCAGCGCATCGCCGACCTCGAACAGTTGCAGACCCGTCGCAGCCGCAGCGGCGAGGCCACCAACCAGGAACTGGCCGCACTGGACCGGCAAATCGGGGAACTGGAACGCGAACAGGCCGAGCTGCTGGCCGCGATACCCGCGGACTGGGAACAGGCCCACCAGCAATACGTAGCCTTGGCCGATGCCGACAAGAAAGCGCGGCTCGCCTACCGGCGCAATGTCGATGGCAGCTACGAACCGCTGGCGAAGGTGCGCACCATGATCGGCCAGGGCCCTGAGCTGGCCGGATTGCGGGGCCACATCGAGGCTCTGCGCGAGGTGATCGGGTCGGCCCCCCCTGATCAGGCCATGGAAGCGATCAAGACCGCGGCCAGTTCCCTGGGGAACATCCAGGGCGCCAGCAAGATCAAGTCTTCGCTGAGCCGCGCCCGCCGGGCCCTCAAGGGCACTGATCCGGATCGCGGCAAGGCCGAGGGGGAGCTGGACCAGGCATTGGCGCTGTTCGACGATGAAGTCACCTGGAGAACACAGGCCACCGACTCCCTGGCCGAGGGCCTGGAGAACTATGACCTGATCATCCGCAACAACATCGGTCTGCGCATGCAATCGCGTCTGACCACCGCGCAGGCCAAAGACATCGCGGCCTGCAAGTCCGTGCACCAGGACATCTCGCTGAGCTTCTGAGTATGACCGCAACGGACACCACCACCGGCCGCGACGACTACCCGCGGTGGATAACCATCGCCACCCGCTGGAACGACTACGACATGCTCCGCCACGTCAACAACGTGCAGTACTACCGCTACTTCGAGATCGCGGTGCTGGATCTTGTCGATGCGGCGGGTATCGACTGGTTCACCGATCCGGTGATCCCTTTCGCGGTCGAGAGCCTGTGTCGTTACCGGCGGCCGCTGCGGATCACCGATCACGTCGACGCGGGACTGCGGGTCGGCAGGCTGGGCAACTCCAGTGTCAACTATGAACTGGGGCTGTTCATGCCCGGGGAAGCCACCGCATCGGCCCACGGCCACTTCGTGCACGTATTCGTCGATCGTGACTCGGAAAGACCGGTACCGATTCCGGACCCGGTGCGCAAAGTCTACGCGCGCTACCAGCAGGAACAGGAAACTTTTCGATAACCCGGGCGGTGGTGAGGTGGGTGTGGGTACCGCCTTACAGGACACGCTGTGAATACATCCCTGTAAGCTCGACAGCGGCTTCCCTGCCGCTGACGGTCCCGCAAGGCGTCACCCACACCCACACTGCCCCGGCATACATGCACCTAACAGGAACAAACAGGAACAGACGGAGAACGCCAGGATGTTTGAAGAAGATATCAAGTCCACAATCGCGCAGGGCAAGGTAGTGAGCGCGGCCGATGCGGTGCGGCTGATCGGGGACGGCGATACCGTGGCCACCGGCGGCTTTGTCGGTATCGGTTTCCCGGAGGGCGTGGCGATTGCGCTCGAACAGCGCTTCGTCGATACCGGTGGCCCGGTCAACCTCACCCTGGTATACGCGGCCGGCCAGGGCGACGGCAAAGAGCGCGGGCTCAATCATTTTGGTCACGAAGGGTTGTTGGCACGGGTCATCGGCGGTCACTGGGGTCTGGTACCCAAGCTGCAGAAACTGGCGGTGGACAACCGCATCGACGCCTACAATCTGCCACAGGGCGTGATCTCTCACCTGTTTCGGGACACCGCCGCGGGCAAGCCCGGCACCCTCACCCACGTCGGACTCGACACGTTCGTGGATCCACGCCACGGTGGCGGTCGCATCAACCAGCGCACCACCGAGGAGATCGTGCGGCTGATGGAGATCGACGGCCGGGAGTACCTGTTCTACAAGTCGATTCCTATCGATGTGGCGATACTGCGTGGCACCACGGCGGACAGCCGGGGCAACATCACCATGGAACGGGAAGCGCTGACGCTGGAAGCGCTGGCGATCGCCACCGCGGCACGCAACTCCGGCGGCATCGTCATCGTGCAGGTCGAACGCCTTGCCGAGGCCGGCACCCTGAACGCCAGAGACGTCAAGATTCCCGGCATCATGGTCGACTGCGTGGTGGTGGCCGAACAGCCCGAACATCACTGGCAGACCTTCGACACCCCCTACAACCCAGCATTCAGCGGCGAGATCCGCGTACCAATGGGCTCTATGGCGCCCATGCCGCTCAACGAGCGCAAGATCATCGCCCGCCGCGCGGCACTCGAGCTGCGACCCAACAGTGTTGTCAACCTCGGGATCGGCATGCCCGAAGGGGTTGCCAGCGTCGCCAACGAAGAACACACCATCGATCTGATGACCCTCACTGCCGAGCCGGGCGTGATCGGCGGCATCCCCGCCGGGGGACTCAGCTTTGGCGCCGGCATCAATACCGATGCCATCATCGACCAGCCCAGCCAGTTCGATTTCTATGACGGCGGCGGACTGGATGTGGCAGTGCTGGGACTGGCTCAGGCCGACCGCCACGGCAACGTCAATGTCAGCAAGTTCGGGCCGAGGCTGGCCGGCGCCGGCGGTTTCATCAACATCAGCCAGAACGCCCGGAAAGTCGTTTTCGTGGGTACTTTCGCGGCGGTGAAAGGGCGCTACGGAATCGAGTCAGGCCAGCTCAGTGTTCCAGAGGGCGGCACCCGCAAATTCCTCAGCGAGGTGGAACATCGAACTTTCAGTGGTGGACTGGCCGTCAGCCGGGACCAGCCGGTAGTGTTCGTGACCGAACGCTGTGTGTTCCGGCTGGAGCTGGACGGGATGCATCTGACCGAAATCGCACCCGGCATCGATCTGCAGCGTGATGTCCTCGCGCTGATGGATTTCACCCCCATCATGGATGGCGCGCCGAAGCTGATGGACGCACGCATCTTCATCGACGAACCGATGGGGTTGAGGGATACCCTGCTCAGCCTGCCGCTGGAGCAGCGATTCAGCTACAACCCCGAGCACAATCTGTTCTTCCTCAATTTCGAGGGCCTCGCGGTGGAGAGCGCTGAACAGGTCGCTGCCATCAGAGAACAGGTCGGTGCACATCTGGAACCGCTGGGACACAAGGTGTATGCGATCGTCAACTATGACCAGTTCCGGATATCACCATCGTTGCTGGATAGCTATATGAACATGGTCAGCGAGGTGGTCGAACGCTATTACCTGGATGTTACCCGCTACACCACCAGTGCATTCCTGCGCATGAAACTGGGCGAGGCACTGGCGCAACGCGATGTGGCCCCTCACGTCTACGAAAGCAGGGAGGAGGCCTACAGCCACCTGCCGACCAAGCAGGGTTGATTCGGGAGCGGGTTCTATCTCGGGATGTGTACCGCCAGCACGTCACACTGAGCTCCGTGCAGCACATCGTTGGGTGTAGAACCGCCCAGCAGCAACGACAAACCGTGGCGACCGTGACTGCCGACCACGATCAAATCGGCACCGATGGTCTCAGCCACGTGGCGTATCTGGACGCCGACCGAGCCCGCCACGATGACCTGTACATCCGCGTCCGGCACTCCCAGATCGCTGGTCAATGCCTGCAGTCGCCGCCGCGACTCAGCCAGCCCCGGCACATCCTGCTCGTGGGGTTGTTTTTCGATTTCCGCGCGCGCGCCCCAGTCCCGTTCCTGGATGACGTGCAGAAAGCTGATCTTCGCCCCGTAGCGACGCGCCAGATCGACCGCATGGCTACCAAGCGTCCCGGCACGCGCCGACAGGTCGGTGGCGCACAGTATGTGTTTGTACTCAGCCATGGCAAACCCTCAGAACGAACCAAACAGAGTACCCAGGGTGATGACCGCGATGGTCGCCAGGGCGGGAACCGCCACCGCCACCATGAAAATGTCGGCGTAGGAATCACGATGGGTGAGTTTACAGATTGCCAGCAGGGTGATGACGGCCCCGTTGTGCGGCAGCGTATCGAAGCCACCGGAAGCCATGGAAGCCACCCGATGCAGCAATTCCGGGGAGATACCGACCGCGTTGGCCATCTCCAGATAGGTGTTTCCCAGGGTACTGAGCGCGATGCTCATGCCCCCGGATGCCGACCCGGTGATACCCGCCAGCGTGGTCACCGCGATGGCCTCCGAGATCAACGGGTTGCCCGGTGACAGATTGACCACTAGGTCACGAACGATGACAAATGCCGCCAACGAGGCGATCACCGTGCCATAGCCGACCTCGGAGGCGGTATTGAAGATCGGCAACAACGAACCCATGGTGCCCTTGTTGAGGCTGTCCTTGATATCCACCCAGGTTTTCCAGTGGATGATGATCAGCGCCACGATGGCGATCATCAGTCCGCAGATAATGGACCAGATTCCCATCACCGCCTTGATCTCGGTTTCACCATATTTGGGCTCGGCCAGATAACTGGTATCCCAGCCCGGGATGATGAACTTGCTGAATATCAGATTGAAGAGTATGACCAGAATGATGGGTGTCAGCGCGATCCAGAAGTTGGGCATCGCCTGCTCGGACACCCGGTCCACCGCGTCCTCGGCATGGTTCCCGTAGTTCTCCCCGCTGCTCATCGCACGGCGGGCACGAGTACTGAGCCACAGCATGCCGCCCACCAGCATGATCACGCCACCGATGGTGCCGAGCACCGGTGCGGCGAATGGCGTAGTGCCGAAATAGGGCATGGGGATGGCGTTTTGGATCGCCGGCGTTCCGGGCAGCGCGGTCATCGTAAAGGTAAACGAACCCAGTGCGATGGCACCCGGGATAAACCGTTTGGGCACCCCCGATTCACGAAACAGCGCAGCGGCGATCGGATAGACGGCGAAAGCCACCACGAACAGCGACACGCCGCCATAGGTGAGAATCGCGCAGGACAGCACGATGGCCAGTATGGCCCGATCCTGGCCAAGCCTGGAGACGATGAAGTGGGAAATGGATCTGGCCGAACCCGAATCGTCCATCAACTTGCCGAAAATGGCGCCGAGCATGAACAGGGGGAAATACTTCAGCAGATAGCCACCCAGGCTTTCCATGAAGATCTGCGTATAGGTGGCCAGCAACGGTGCGCCACCCCCGATCAGCACCGCCAGCAGAGACAACAACGGCGCCAGAATGAGCACGTTGATGCCCCGGTAGGCGAGGTACATGAGCAATCCCAGAGACAGCACGATCCCGAAAACACCAATCACGTCGATCTCCCCCACGCAGACAGTGAAATGGAACGGTCCGGGCCGTGGATGGTCCGGGCTGGTCCTGCAAGCGAAGCAGGATAGCGAAGCGCCGCAGGGATTCACAGCGTGTCCCGGAAGGCGATAGCCGTGCCCACGCTGCCCCGGCTTGTCGAGCAGCTACGTGTTTCACATTGCCGAGTCGCGTTTCGACAACATTGCTGAGAGTATCTGCGCGTGTACCGCCAGATAGCCGCTGGCCTGTACCTCGACGCGCTCTCCGATCAACCGGTGCAGCGCCGGCAGGGCATGAAATGGTACCGAGGGGTAGGCGTGATGCTCGGCGTGATAGGGCATGTTCCAGGCCAGCCAGCGGATCGCGGCGTTGCTGCGGGTGGTGCGTGAATTGCGCAACATTTCGGCAACCTGCGGACAGCCGCCATGTTCAGCCAGCAGGTACAGGCGCAGAAATGGTTGACCCGCCAGTACCGGCAGCAGCCAGAATTGCAGCAACAGTGTCGATTGCGACAGGAGCGACAGCGCAGCCAGCAAAGAGTAAACACACAGATAGATCCTGGCTTCGCGAATCACACGCGCTCGCAGCTTTGCCGATATCCAGGGCTCACCCACCCTGCCAATGGCGTGGGTCAGCAATTCGCGGAGCTGCGCGTACCAGTAAGGCAAACCGGATATGTAGAGCAGATATTGACCGGGCGTGGCCGGTTTCGGGACCGCCAGTTCCGGGTCACAGACCGGGTCCTGGGTGTAACCGTGGTGGGCGAAATGAAAGGCCCGAAACGCCCGTGGCAGCAGCAGCAACACAGCACCGCAAAACCAGCTTGTGATGTCGTTGAGCCAGCGCGTGCGAAATGCGGTGCGATGCAGGGACTCGTGCAGGGGTGCGAACAAAAACACCAGAACCAGGCCATGCACCACCAGCACCACCGGCCACCATGCACCGCCACGGCTGAACCACAGCAAGCTCGCAGTCGCTGCCAGCAGGATCAGATGACCCGCCAGATGCTGCAAACCGGGACCGTTGTCGCGGCTCATCAGTGCGGCAGCCAGCCTTCTCGAAGGAAAGATCCCGGGACGACAACGACGCCGCCCGGTCGCTGCCGAGGCCGCTATTCGGGCGGGGGCAGGTTCTGGTCGTCCAGCGCCAGCAGCACGACGATCAGCAGAATCGCGAACCCCTGCCACAGACCCGGCGCCACCAGCGACAATACGCTCAGCAGCAACAACAGAATCGTCAGGGCAATCAGCTTCATTCTGTGCGCTGCGTTCGCCGGGCGGAGTCAACACCCGCCTGCTGGCGCCAGCGGTTCCGGCATCATTCAGGTGGCCGCTCGACCCGCACCAGATGCTCTTCACGGTAACGTTCGAAGCAAGCCTGGCTGCAGAAATAGCAGATACGATCCTCGTACTCGGAAATGACGCTGGATTGGTGATCGTGCACC
>CBDVAK010000164.1:0-7511 GCA_965371945.1 uncultured Candidatus Competibacteraceae bacterium | reverse complement strand
GACAACCTGGTGCGTCTGGTGGGGTTGCGGCGCCGGGGGCGCAACGTCGCCGGCGGCACGGTCACGTTCAGCCGTTCCACCCCGGCGACCGCTGATATCACCATCGCGTCGGGGACCCGGCTGTCGACCACGGACGCCCCGGCGGTAAGCTTCGAGACCACCCGTACGGTCACCCTGCAACGTGGTCAGCTCAGTGTCGATGCCCCGGTGCAGGCTTTGCTGAGCGACAAGGCCGGCGTGGTCCCGGCGGGCAGCATCAACGCAGTCAACCGCCCGGTTCTGGGTATTGCCACGGTCTCGAATGCCGAAGCCACTCGTTTCGCGGGTAGCGACGAAACCGATGCCGAGTTGCGCGCCCGGGCCCGGCGCGCGCTGGAGCGCTCAGGGCAGGCGACGGTGGGCGCATTGTTGGGCGCGTTGACCGGGTTGCAGGGTTTGCGCGAGAAGGATATCCGTTTCTCCGAGGATCCTATCGAACACCCCGGTATCGTCAATCTCGATCTGGCCTTGCCGCCGATGCCCGCCGGACAGCTCGATGACTATAAACGCCGGGCCATCGAATTGCTGGAAGAGACACGGCCGGTGGGTATCCGTATCCGCCATCGGATCGAAGCGCCACGGCCACCCGGTCCGGCCACCCCCGCGGGTGGTCAGGATACGCCGGTTGATGGTGATCCCGTGGTGATCGCCGATGGCCTGGGTGATGCGCTGCACATGCCGGTGGATGTCAACCTCACCCTGCAGCCGACCACACTGGCGCTGACTGCCGAGGAACGCGAACAGTTGCTGCGGGCCGGCCGTGACACGGTGGCGGCATTCATTGCCGAAGCCGGGCTTGGTGAAACGCTGGTGTACAACGCCCTGGTGGCCGCGCTCATGGCGATCGAGGGAGTGCTCGACATCACCCTGGAGCTGTTTCCCTCGACGGCCGGCGATGGTCCCCGCACCCGCAACGTGATGCCCAACCAGACTGGTGCGCGGCCGGTAGCGGGCACCATCGATGTGCAGATCGGCAATGCCCTGGTGGCACTCGATGTGAGCGTGGTGGTGACCTTCTCCGGCGCCGGTACCGTTGGCAATGCCGAGGCCAACGCCAGCGCCGCGGCAGCCGACGTGCGCGGTGATCTGCAGCAGGCGCTGGTTGGCTTTGTCGGTAACCAGATCGACCCGGCGGTACTCGCCAACCTGGCCGCCGGGTCGGAAAGCTACCGGGTCGATGAACTCCACTATCGGGTCGAGTATGTCGATGCCGGGGTCCGTATCAACCGCGTGGATGTGAGCCTGCCCTATACCGGTCTCGAGCACTTGTGGGTACGCCGCGTCGATGTGCTGGACAGCAACGGTGACCTGTTGGGCAGCAGCGTATGAATTCTACCCCGGCCGGAAGGGCGCTAAGGGTCCTGGGGCGTTTCCCACGCCATCTGGAGGCTTACAGCCCCGGCAAGTTGCTGGCCCACGTGGTGAGTGCACTGGTGCGCGACCAGGATGTGCAGACCGCCGCGTTGCAAGGCATACGGCGCGCCCATCGTCTGCAGGAGGCGGCAGAACTCCACGACCTGATGCTGCTGGCCGGGTTGCACGCGATTCGTGGTGCGGAACTGGTGGTGATCAGCGCCCGCCACAACCTCGCCCGGGCGCGTCTGGCGCGGTTGCAGGACAACGTTGACGCCGATGGCGATGTGGAACAGCGCCGGCAGTTGGCTGAGCATTTGTTGTCACTGTGGTCTTTGCCCGGCAGCGATCACCTGGATCTGTTCCGCGAGGATCCGGCCAACGACCAGCCGCTGGACGTGGCCGCGACAGTGCTGCGGTTGCTGCCGGTGCTGGACGCCGCCACCCGCGCGCAGGTGCTGCTGGATGGCGTGCGTGAGCGGGTCGACACCACGGCCCGGATTCATGCAGCCGGCAATGGCAGCGTGCGCGCCCTGATGCGTGGGGCGGCCAATGCGCTTGATCTGGATCTGGGACCTATCGTACACAGCAGTGACCGGTTTTGGCACGCAGCCCCGGCACAGGATCGTTTGCGCTTGCGTCGACCGGATTCCAGCGCCGGCAGGGGCCCGGCCATCGACCCCCCGACCGAGTACCTGGGGTTGGAGGAGAACCCGCGCCAGCCTGCCGAACGAGGCCCGCACCCGCGCGAGCACGCCGAGCTGTTTCACTACATCCGCAAGGGTTTTGACGAGGCCCTGCTGGAGATCCGTGTTCGTGGTATCGGTGAGCGCACGGTCAGTCCCATGATCGTCAATCGCGATGCCGGTCACGGCGTGGGGATCTTTGCCCGGGTAGGTGACGGCCAGCAGCTCGTTTTCAGCGAACAAGGGCGGGTATTGCTCGATGGCGCCGATATCACCAGCCGTGCCTATGCCTGGCGCGGAGCCTGTTTCGCCGCCACCGTGGCTGCAAGCGCGGTGGAAGGTGTGGCGGCATCCGGAGCCGAGCGCGATTTCGTGTTCGCGGATGCCGCCAGTGCGGATCTGCAAGAGAGCGCAGCAAGCGAGGCTCGCTTCGTTACGATGACACCGGCAGCCAGTCTCGATCGTGAAGCGCAGCTGCCCGGCAGCGGAGACAGCCTGCCCATGCCCAGTATCGGCGTGGGCAAAACCCGGTTCGCGTTTTTCGTCCAGCACGGCTACTTCTCGGCGTCGCGTCCCGGTGCGCCACCGGTGTCGATTGTGCCGGGCAACGACCCCTTCGGATCCACCCCGCCAGAGCTGCTGCAGCGCATGCATCTGGTGACCCCCCGTTTTGGTCTGGGGATCGCGGATGCTGCCGTGTTCGCCGGCAGCGGTGACGCCGCGGCACAGGTTTCTCTGCATTGGCTGGAGCACCAGGCCTATTGCGTACGCGTTTTGATACCCGAGCGTTTTCGTGGTTACGACGACAGTGACGGAGTGCAGGTTCGCGAGCAGGTCGGCCGCGCCTTGCAGCGATTTCGCCCGGCCGGCATCAAGGTGGAAGTCGACTTTGTCGAAGACCAGTGGGTGTTGGGCAAGGCTGCGCTGCCCGCGGACGACGATGACCCGTCAAATGCCTTGAGCCGGGTCATGTCGGGCACCTTGCTGTGGAGCGCCAGCCAGCCGGACCCGCAGCCTTGAACCCGTTGTATACCCACGGCACACTGGTATTCGGCCGCCATCGCACGCGCCTTGACGTGGATGGCTGCGTTGGAAATGCTTGCTGTAGTGCGGCTGGAGCGGCGCATTCCCGCCTTGCCCTTCACGCCAATGCACGCACCCTCAAAACCGAATACCGGCGCGCCGTGGGTATAGGTTTCTTGACAAACATTGCCTCACACGAGGACCGATGAGATGGAGCTAGAACCCTTTGCCGGCAAGGCCGTATCCCCCGGTGAACCGATTACCGCCCAGGCTTGGAACGAACTGGTGGACGGCATTCGTTCGCTCAACGAGTTCATCCTTAGCAGTCAGGCAACGGCGCTTCGAGTGCAGTTGTCCAACAGTGAAATCGATCGTGCCAGCGTCCGGGTCACCGCCCGCCGCGACGACGGCTGGTTGGCCCAGGCGGTGGCGCCGGTCAACGGCGATGGCAGCTTTGTCTTCGCGGCGCTGCCGCCCGGCGCTTTTACGATCCGTGCCCAGGCCCCGGGGTTCAAGCCGGCCAGCACCGCGGTCACGGTACCGGGGGTAGGCAATGTCGAGCTGAGCCTGGAGACCGACGGCGCCTTCATGCCCAATCTGATCGGGGTTGAGCTGGGTGCGGCGCTGGCAGAGCTGGAGGACCGAAGCATTACCGTGGGGCGTTTGCTGGATGTCGTCGGCCGCGAACTGCCACCGGCCAATCCTGACCCCGAGTACAGCGGTCAACCGGTATTGATGCATCTGCCTCAACCGGGTGAGGCGGTGCCCCCGACCGGCAAGGTACAACTGGTGGTGGCCGCCGCCCTGCAGGTGGAGGAATCGGTGGAGGTTCCGCCACTCACCGGTCTGTCGCTTAGCGAAGCACGCAAGGCGCTGGAAGCGATCGGCCTGCGACTCGGCAGTGTCGAAACCCGTCGTAAGCGCAGTTCAGCCTGAATAGCGGGGCAATAGAAATGGCGACCAGAAAGATTGGCAGCAAGGGTACGATTTCTAACCGCAGTTTTGCCGTGTCGTCGGTGAAACGCAACAAAACGGTATTCGTCGACCTCGACGACAAGCCGGCCAGGGCTCGCGTGGTACGCGAAGGTTTCCAGGTCCCGCCGGTCAGGGCGGACGTCAACCGGGTCGACGAATTTCTCAGCGGTCTGGAGATACTGAGACCGACGCAGGCGCCACGGGTGGTGGCGCAAGGTATCGCGCCGGGAACCAAGGTGGGACCCGGAACGGTGATCGACCTGGTGCTGGCGCCACGCCAGGATGTTCCTCTGCGCGTGTTCGATGACATTCATGTCGCGGTGCGGGAATCCACCGTGGCCGCTTTGCTGGAAAAAGTGCAGGGCGATCGTATTTTGCAGTCCCTGGCGCTCAAGTATGAAGACGTCGACTCGATCCCCGATGCCGATCGCCAGACCATGACCCAGCGGATGGCGAGCAGCGCCGGCATGACCATAGACGACAGCGATCCGGACAAGAATTTCACGCGAGGGTTCAATGCCTTGCGTGCAGTGTTGGCATTCAAGTAAGGCTCGCGACCGAGACTGCTGACAGTGGCGCGCAAACGTACCATCGCAACCGACGGACAACAAAGGCGGGTGTTGTCCAAGGGCCGTGACCGCGTGTTGCCGGCTCGAAGACGGCGCAGGCCGCCGGTGAGGCGGGTCAGTGCAGATGGCAGCAGCCGTGCGCTGCGACAGATATCCCTGCCCGCCAATGCCATCGTGCGGCGTTTCGATCTGGTGGTGACAGCGACCCGCGCCGAGCGGGTGCGGGCCATGCTGTCGGCTGATCTGCGCACCAGCAAGGGGCCGTTGGGGCGCCCCGCGGTGGTAGTGGACTTCGGCAGGCCGCGAACGGTCAGTGCACTGCTGCTGCCCTTCGCCGGCAGTGGTCACCGCGCCTATGCGTGGCTGGGTACGCGCTTCGACACGCGCGCGGTGGTGCTGCCGAATACGCCGGCCGGGCCCACCGAGCGCGGTGGCGAAGATACCGGCACCGCCAGCTACCTGATGTACGAATACCCGATTGCGGAGACCCGCACCGAGCGCTTGTTGCTGGAACCCGGCGATACAGTAGCGGACATGGAATTTCTGATGGCCGCGCTGGAGCTGTCGCTGCCCGAATTGCCGGCCGATCTGAGCCTGACGATCGAAGGGGGGCTACCGGTCTGGGAACATCCCGGCAGTGTTCAGCCCGGGGCGGAAACCGCGATCAGCGCCACGGCCTGGAGCAGCGAGGGCAAAAGACGAATCCCGATCGCCGCGGCGCTGGAGGAGTTCGCCGGGGACGCAGGCGAGGCCAGCGCGCAGACGCTGATTCTGGAACTGACCAGCAGCGTACCGGGGCGGCTTGCCATCGAGGTAGAGGAGCAGCAGCTTTCATTGTTGCACCGGCTGCGTTTTCAGGGTGCCGAGCAACTGGTGCTCGACTATGCCAGCGAGGGTGTGCAGCAGCTTGAACTGCAGTTACCGGACTCGATCGACGCTGCGGCCCGGTTGCGTGGACTGCGTCTGACCCTGACCGGCGATCTGCCGCCTCAGCGGGTAGTGCCGGCGTTGGGGCCGCCAGCCAGCGGGCTTGGCGAACTGCGTCTGGGGAACGGGCGCGCGGCCTGCGTGCGTCTTGATGGTGACAGCCGTTTGCAGGATCTCGGACAACTGACCGGCGTACGGGTGCCGCTGAGCACGGTCAGTGGCGGTGCCGAAGCCCGGGTCGTGCTGTGGGAGGACGACAACGGCCGCCCCCTGCGGGCTGTCAGCTCGGCGGTCAGCGCGCCGGTGAGTTGGGAACAGCAGGATGAACAATGGATCAGCTTTGTTTTTCCCCAACCCCAGGCTTTTGACGCCTTACAGCCACCCTGGGCTGCGCTGATTGTCAGTCGTGGCGAGCTGAGCTGGACCCTGGCTGCTGCCAGCGACGGTGAGCGGGCGCTGAGAATCGGGCCTCCCGAGGGCCCTTGGCGGACGTTGCCGGCCGTATTCGGTGATGGCACCACGCTGGGTGCGGTGGCCGGGCGTATCCGCGTGGTCGGGCTGGCCCCGGACACCGAGCCGTTCGAACCCATGCTGTTGACCCTCGAGGGTGCTGCCGGCGGGCAGGTGGCGACACCGACCGAGGATGGCCTGCGGCTGCAATTGGAGGTGCCGCCCGGTGGCGATGCGGCAACCAATCTGTTGGTGACCAGCCATACCCCCGGCAGGGTTACGCTCACCGAGGTTGATGCCATCACCCACGCCTGAGCTGCTGCGTCAGCAGCGCTCCAGGGAGGTACAAGACCATGGCCGAAGACGCTCACAGCCGATTCATCGATGGGCAAAGGGTGGCCGCGCTGCATCTGCAGCACCTGCAGGACCGTCTGCGTGAATCGGTGGCCGATCTGCGCCGTGGCATCGGCCTCGACACCATCGTCTGGGGCTTGCGCGCCGAACTCGATGGACAGCGGGTTACGGTGCAACCCGGTGCGGCTTTTGCGGCCAGCGGCGTGCGTTTGTTTCTGGACGAAACCGCACAGATCGAACTGCCCGCCGGGGGGGCACCCTGGCGCGTTGTGCTGCGTGCCCGCAATGCCGATATCGAGGAATTGCGCCACCACGACGCCCCGACCTTGATCACCTTGACCACGGTGCTGGCGGTGACAAGCGCTGCGGACCCGGGCGATGCCGACAGCATCACGGTGGCGCAGGTCGAAGCGGGTGACGGCGGGATGACGTTGCGTCAGGAACCCTCACAGTTCGCAGCCACCGGTCATCACAGCCACAGCGGCGAGTGGCTGCAGGACGGCCAGGGCCGCTGGCACTTCGACGGACCGGCACTGGCGGGTCCGCCTGGTCCTGCCGGTGACCGGGGTCCCCGCGGCCAACAAGGGGTATCGGGCGAAGCAGGTCTGCAAGGCCCCGCGGGTGGGGCAGGGGAGCCGGGCGAGTCCGGTCCGCGAGGTCCCAGAGGAGCGAAGGGTGAGCCCGGCACAGATGGACCTGTGGGATCCCCGGGTGATGCCGGTCCGGCAGGACCGCGTGGCCCCAGGGGAGCGCCGGGTGGAGCTGGTGCGGACGGCACCCCGGGTCCACAAGGTGAGGCCGGTCCTCCCGGATCGCGCGGCGCTAGAGGAGCAAAGGGTGACCTCGGGACGGCGGGTGCTGCTGGTGTACAAGGCCAGCCGGGACCGGCAGGACCGCGAGGCCCGCGAGGTCTCAGAGGTCTCAGAGGACTGCAGGGCGCGCGTGGCGTGCCAGGACCAGCCGGTGCGGGTCTGGACCCCGATTGGCCGGCACTGGCACGAATCAACTGGAAACACGGAGTGACGCTGGACCCCAGAACCGCGGCCCGTGTCACCCGCAGCCTGCAGATAGTGTTGTCGAGTCCGATTTCGGATCGCAGCCGCCAGCAGTCACCCCAGATCGTGCAGGTGTTGTT
>CBDVAK010000163.1:0-7525 GCA_965371945.1 uncultured Candidatus Competibacteraceae bacterium | reverse complement strand
AAAGGTTCGATATGGATATCCGAGGCATCTTCCTTGAGTGCCTCGGTGAGCAACGCATTGATGAGCCGGATGATGGGCGCATCGTCCTGGGTCTCCAACAGGTCCTCGGGCTCGCTGAGCTGGCTGGCGACCTGAAACAGATCCAGCTCCTCGCCCAGGTCGTCCATGGTCTGTGCCGCACCGCCACCGTCCTGGTACATCTTGCGCAGACGCACGCCAAACTCATCCATACTGAGACGCCGCGGCGTCAGGTCACAACCAAGAAAACGCTGCAACTCGATCAAACTTTGGGGGGTGGTGTCGGGGCGACAGAGCACTTCGCACCCCGATGAGTCCTGGGCTGCGATCAGCAAGCCATGGCGGCGCGCGAAAGCATAGGGCAGGTGCCGGTGGGCCTGCCCCTGCAAATCCACCGCGGCGGGGGCAAGGCCCGCCTCACCACTCGGTAATGGATTCCTTGCGCTCATAACGTAGATCGATGGGTGCCTGCGGGCTGGTGATCTTGAAATCGGCTTCGGCGGCCAGCGAAGCCGGACTCCGGTACACCGGTGTCAAGCCATCCTGCGCGACGATCTCGTCAGCACTGGGCAGCACCGGCCGCTGTACATTCGGCAACATGGACACTCCCTTGGCCTGCTGCTCCAACTGGCGGTCACGCATGTAATTGTACTTCTGGTTGGTGAGAAACCGCGAGTATTTGGGATCGCGTATGATCACCGGTCTGATAAAGATCATCAGGTTGCGTTTGGCCAGCTCCGTCCCCCGGGTCTGGAACAACCGCCCCAGGACTGGAATATCGCCCAGAAACGGAACTTTCTCGACGGTCTCGCGGGTGGTATCGTCGATCAACCCACCGAGCACGATGACCTGGCCGTCCTCGACCATCACCGTGGTCTTGATGGAACGCTTGGTAGTGGTGATATCGCTGGCACCCACTGCCGCACTTTGCGCCGCGGTACGGAGACTGGAGACCTCCTGGCTGATCTCGAGCCGCACCGAATCACCCTCGTTGATCTGCGGTTTGACTTTCAGCGTCAGACCGACGTCCTGACGCTGGATGGTCTGAAAGGGATTGGTCGCGCCATCGTTGGCGCCGGTGTTGGAGAACTGGCCGGTGACGAACGGCACGTTATCGCCCACCACGATCTCAGCCTCCTCGTTGTCCATGGTCACCAGGGTCGGTGTCGACAGCAGGTTGGTATCACCGTCGGAGGACAGGGCGCGGACGATGGCCGCAAACTGGAATCCACCCGAGAGTTTGCCGACGCCCACTGTCGTACCCTTGGGAATGATGCCGACATCACCAAAGCCAAGGCCGTCATCACCACCATCACCGGAAATGGCGCCAAGAGCATCACCAATGCCACCACCCAGGTTGATGATACCGATGGCGCCCGGCGTCTGACCGCCACCGGCGAGTATCCAGCTCACACCCAGTTGTTTGGCGCGCTCGAAGGTGATGTCGGCGATCACCGCCTCGATCAACACCTGGGCGCGGCGGATATCGAGCTTCGCAATCACCTGGCGCAGCGTTTTCAGCATGTCCGGCGGCGCGGTGACCACCAGAGCGTTGGTGGTCTCGTCCGCCTGGATATCCACCTTGCTGCGGTTCGCCGGCACCTGGCCGCCCTCGCCCACGGCCTCGACCAGCGTACCGCTGACACCCTGCAACAGGGACACCAGCTCAGTGGCCTTGGCATAGCGCAGATAGATGACCGTGGTATTGCCGCTGCGCTCCAGCGGGGTATCCAAGTGCGCGATGATGGTGCGATAACGCAGACGCTCGGCCCGTTCACCACTCATGATGATGCTGTTGGTGCGATCGTCTGCCACCACCTGTACGCTACGGCCACCCTGCTCCTGGCTACCCGCCCTCGGCAGCAGGGTGCTGAGAACACGCACCACCTCGCCAGCCGAAGCATGCTCGAGCCGTACCACCTCGACTTCAGCCTCGCTGACCAGATCGACCTTCTCCACGATCCTCTGCAAACGTTCGACGTTCGCAGCACGATCGGACACGATCAGCACGTTGGTGGGAACATATGCCGCGAGGTGGCCCTGCGGCGGTACCAGCGGTCGCAACACCGGCACCAACTGCGCGGCATTGACGTTTTCCAGAGGAATCACCAGGGTGACCGATTGATCCCGTTCGTTACCCAGACCCTGGTTCAACATCGGGATGGCATCCTGCTTGGCGTTGGCCTCCGGAACAATCTTGGTGACACTGCCCGAAGGTACGGCCGCAAACCCGTGTACCCGCAGCACGGACAGAAATATCTGGTAGACCTCTTCCTGATCCATGGGTTTGCTGGCAATGACCGTGACCTTGCCCTTGACCCTGGGATCGACGATGAAGTTGCGCCCGGTGATGCCCGACACCGTGGAGATCAAACTCTGGATATCGGCGTTTCTGAGGTTGAGTGTGACCGGTTCAGCGACCACCACCAGGGTGGTCGTCAACAACACGATCAGTGTCGTCATCCGCCACGCGTGCGGGCGGATCAAGGTCGCCTCGACTGGATCTGGTTCAAGTGACTCTCACGCCCCGAGCTCCCGCAAACCGAAAGTTGACTCACGCCACGCCTTGGTCAATTCAAGCGCACCAGAATTGGCCTTTCCTGACCGTCGCGCAGGACAGTCAGCTGTACCTCGCTAGCTTCGCCAAGTACCCGCAGCGAATCCATGGCCTGAGCCATGCTGTTGAGTGGAGCGCCGTCGACTGCGGTCACGATATCACCTGACTGCAGGCCCAGTTGCCGCAACAAATTACGCTTGCGACCCGGCCTCAGCCGAAACCCCCGAAATGTACCCTGTTCGATATACGGTTGCACCTGGGCAATATCGGTCAGCGCGGTCGGATCACTCTCAACCGCCTTCCGATAGCGCGCCGCCAGCGCCGAGGCATCGATTTCGCTGACAGGCGCGATATCTCTACCGGAAGAGGCACCCGGCAATGACGCTGACCGCCCGACCAGATCTTCCTCGGGAAATGACAGGGCCTCAAAACGACCCTGACGTGAAATCACGATACGACGCGCTTCGATTTCTTCCAAAATGGCGCCGCCGGGCATGCTGTCGGCAATCCTGTAGACTTCCTCGCGTCCATTGGGACCCGCCACGATCACCCTGGCACTGCCGTCGCCTTCAGTATGGAATACGCCGCGCAGGGTCATTTGTAACTTTGTTTCCGGAACGACTTCGGGCGCTTTCACCACGGCCACGGGTTTGACGTCAGCGACCGCTTTCACATCCCCGAACAGGTGAAGGCTGGCAGTCTGCTCGTAGTTCCTGCGACCGGCCTGCGCACCGTCGCCACCGGCGCGCATGGCTGGCGTGAGCACCGGCGTAGCAATCTCCGGCTGTGGCACAAACGACCAGGTCAGTGCGGCCAGACGCTCAGCGGCCAGCAACACCAGGATCACCGTCACCACCGCCGCCAGTCGCGACAGCAGCCGCTGCCAATCCTCGGCATCCAGATTCAGCTTTCTGACGGCGGCGTCAAGCATCGGCTGGTTCACAGAAGCTGGCCGGCGGGTGTGAGCACTGCCGAATGCTAGCAGAAATCGGGCCAGTCAGAAAACGCCGACGCGAACCGTTCAAACCACTTTGCTCCACTGCCGCGCCAAACGCTGCCCGGATACTCTCTCGCCGGTACCCACTTCCTGGGCGAACAAAGAGATTCGATACTCTTCCAGCATCCAGCGATAGCGTTCCAGTTCGGGATCTTGCGAACCGGCCTGGCGGTTACGTTCGAGCCGTGCCAGGCAGTCGGCCCACAACGGTGCAACGATCAGCATTCTTTCGCGGTCGCGTGACGGGTCCACCCGCAGCTTGTCGAGACGCACCCGCAGCGCTTTGAGATAGCGGGGCAGGCGTTCCAGTCGCTGCAGCGGCAGCTCGGCCACAAAACCCGGGTACACCAAACAACGCATCTGTGAACGCGCATCGCCCAGCGCCGCCAGCATGGCTGGGGCTATGCCACCCCTGAGTTCCCTGTCGATGCCGTGATGGTTCCGCAGTATTTCCGCCACCAGCGCACACAAACGACCCGCCGTCACCGCTACGCCTTGCCGACCAGCCTGAAGCATCGCCTCGAAGCCACCACGATCGACCGGCAGCGGTGCGGTGGCCAGAAAAGCGTGTTCCAGGATGGCCTCCTGGAGGTCGGTCTGCAACGACTTGCAGGTCCCGAATGTCACATAGTGCAGGCACATCCTGTGCAAATTCACCGCGTTTCGGGTCAGCGCCGCCAGCTCGCCACCCAAACGCAACCGCAACAAGCGCTTGACGCCTCTGCGAGTGGATTGTTGCGCGGATTCGAGGCTTTCCAGTATCCGGATCGAAACCGAATCGACGTCATCGACCAGAGCCGGGAAACCCTGCATCTGAATTCCGGCCCGGTGGATTTCCACGGGGTCACCGAGGCAACCGAAATCCCAGTCCCGCAGGTTCTCCTGCAGACCCGGCTCGGCAACAGGCCGCTGCGGGCGCATATTGTTGCCCCCTGCGTGGGCGCTGCGCAGTTCATCCAGGCGGCGTCCACTGGCGAGTTCCTCGCCGGCATCGTCCACCACCCGAAAGCGCATCTGCAAATGATCCGCAAGCGCCTGGGGCCGCCAATGGTGATCGTCAACACTGACGCCGGTGACCCGCTTCAGGTCTGCCGCCATGGCCGAGAGCAGGCTGCCCCGGCCGACAACCATCGACTCCAGGCAGACCCGGGCGTATTCCGGTACGGGCACGAAGTTGCGGCGCAACGACTTGGGCAGGGTGCGGATCAATGCAACCACCTTCTCCTCGATGAGGCCCGGCACCAACCATTCGAACTGCGCCGTATCGAGCTGCCCGATCACCGCCGCCGGTACCGTGACGGTGACCCCATCCGCCGGATCGCCGGGTTCGAAGTGATAGCTCAGCGGCAACGCCATACCGGCAACCCGCAAAATATCCGGAAAGGTCTGCTCGTTGACTTCCGCTGCGGAACGACGCATCAGCGCCTCACGGCTCAACAACAGCAGTTTGGGATCAGCCTTGAGAGCATGCCGGTACCAGCGCTCGAAGGACACCGCACCGGTAACCTGTGCGGGTATGCTCCGATCATAGAATTCAAACAGTTGCCCCGCATCGATCAGGATGTCCGGGCGCCTCGACTTGGCCTCCAGCAGTACCACTTCATCCAGCAATCCGCGGTTGTGCGCCAGGAACGCCGCGCTGCTGTGGTAGTGCCCCGCCACCAAGGCCTCGCGCACAAAGATCCCCCTGGCTGCAACCGGGTCGATACGGGCGTAGTCGACCGCGCGCCCGGTGACGATCGTCAGACCGTAAAGAGTCACGGTTTCCGAAGCTCTCACGCGGCCACTGCGCTGCTCCCAGCGCGGTTCGCCGTAGTGGCGCCTGACCAGGTGAGCCGCCATTTTCTCTATCCAGGCAGGTTCGACCGCGGCCACGGTGCGTGCGAACAACCTCGAGGTCTCCACCAGTTCCGCGGCCATCAGCCAGCGCGGCCGGCGCTTGCTCAGGCCGGAACCCGGAAACAGGTAGAAGCGTCGGTCGCGCGGCCCCTGGTAGCCATCGCGGTGATCGCGGCTACCGACCTGATCAAGTAGCCCGGCCAGCAACGACAGGTGCAACTCCGCGAAACCCGCGGGCTCCTGGTTGAGGCGCCCACCCCCGCCTTTGACCTGGGTCAGGATCTGGCGATGCACATCCTGCCACTCCCGCATTCTGGTCCACGATAGAAACTCGCTGCGACAAAGTTTGCGCAGCTTGTTGGCGGACAGATGCCGGGCCTGCTCGTGAAAGTACCGCCACAAATTGAGCAAAGAAAGGAAATCGGAACCGGGATCCGCGAACCGGGCGTGGCACCGATCGGCCTGCTGGCGTGCATCCAGTGGCCGCTCGCGTGGATCTTGTGTGCTCAATGCCGCTGCGATCACCATGGTTTCACTGAGTGCTCCATGCTCCTCGGCTGCAAGCACCATACGACCCAGGCGGGGATCGATCGGCAGCCGGGCAAGCTTTCGACCCAGCTCGTTGATGCGTCGATCCACGCTCACCGCGCCCAGTTCCAGTAGCAATCTGAACGCATCCTTGATCTGTCGGGAGTCGGGTGGGTCGATGAACGGAAAGCGCTCGATGTCCCCCAGGCCCAGATCGAGCATCTGCAGCACTACCGCGGCCAGGTTGGTGCGTAGGATTTCCGGTTCGGTGAAAGGATCACGTGATTCGAAGTCCTGCTCACTGTAGAGGCGGATGCAGACCCCGGCGCTGGTACGCCCGCAACGCCCTGCCCGCTGTGCCGCACTGGCCTGCGAGACTGGTTCGACCGCCAGCCGCTGCACTTTGCTGCGCACACTGTAGCGGCTGATGCGCGCCAAACCCGGATCCACCACATAGCGAATCCCCGGCACCGTCAGCGAAGTCTCGGCAACGTTGGTCGCCAGCACGATACGACGACCGCGATGTGGTCTGAAGACCCGATTCTGCTCGGCTGCACTCAACCTGGCGTACAACGGCAGGATCTCCGTGTGTGGTGGATGGTGCTTGCGCAACGCCTCGGCAGTTTCGCGAATTTCGCGCTCACCGCTCAAGAACACCAGTACATCACCAGGGCCCGACGACGCCAGCTCATCCACCGCGTCGACGATGCCCTGGATCCGGCTGCGGTCCTCATCGCCGTGGTCGCTGACCAGGGGCCGATAGCGGGTCTCCACCGGCCAGCCGCGTCCCGATACGTTGATCACCGGCGCATCACCGAAATGCCGGGAGAAGCGCAAAGGATCGATGGTCGCCGATGTGATGATCAGCTTGAGATCTGGCCGCCTTGGCAGCAAGTGGTGCAGATAACCGAGCAGGAAATCGATATTGAGACTGCGCTCATGCGCCTCGTCGAGGATCAGCGTATCGTAGCGCTCGAGCGCCGGATCAGCGTGGATCTCGGCCAACAAAATGCCGTCGGTCATCAGCTTGACCAGGGTGTCCGGACCAACCTGATCGGTGAAACGAACCTTGTGCCCAACCAGCTTGCCCGGTTCACTGCCAAGCTCCTCCGCGATCCTCGCCGCCATGGCACGGGCGGCGATCCGCCGCGGCTGGGTGTGACCGATCCACCCCCGGATACCCCGGCCCATTTGCAGACAAATTTTCGGCAACTGCGTGGTCTTTCCGGATCCAGTCTCACCGCAGACCACCACCACCTGGTTGGCGTCGATAGCGGCTGAGATCTGCTGCCGGCAGGCCGTCACCGGCAAGGATTCGGGGTAATCGATGACTGGCAGCAGCCCCGCCCGGTGCCGGACCGCGGCTGCGGAAGCCTCAACCACAGTGCGCAACCGGGCCAGCGAGCGGTCGATCGGGCGCTTGCGTGCCAGACGCTGCCGTAGCCGATGCAGATGCTGCTGCAGCGATCCCCGATCGGCCAGCAGCGCGTCGGCAACCAGCCGCTCCAGTTCCGCGACCGCCTGCAGGTCCGGATTGCTCATATCCTTCATATACTGAGTCCGGGTCAGGGAAGTAACGACAGATC